>JAVXFE010000083.1:0-8079 GCA_036658075.1 Oscillospiraceae bacterium | reverse complement strand
AAATCATTCTAAAATAATTAGTAAAAGGGGAAAACATATGAGTAGATTTATGTTTAAATTATTATCTCTTTTGACTGCGTTGTTGATGTTTACATCGTCTATTGTAATTGCTTCACCGCAAACAGTGGAATTAAAAGCACAAACGCTTCTTGATATTAACAACGTTAAAATATGGGGTGTAGTTGAAGAAGCTTGTGGCAGAAATGCTTTTATACAAGTGTTTTATCCTAATAAATATAGCGAGAATATTACCAGTGAAAACATAAAGGATTTAGTGCTATATCAAGATAATATTATCTTAGGTGAAAAGGGAGAGTTTGATATTACTATCTCCTTTGATAAGCTAGAGCTGGGAAATGCAAAAATAAAAATGGGTATTGATGGAATGTTAAATACATATATGACTGACCTCGATACTACAAAAATTGCAGATATCCAAAGCGACTTAAATGAGATAAATACATACAAAAAAAATAATGATAGGCAGGCAATAAAATTAAAGCTTGAAGAATTATACGTAAAATACAAGCTGTCAAATCCTCTTTTCGAAGAAATGAAAACGAAATATGAGGAAGCTCTTATTTCTATGTTAATAAATTATCCGACTGTAAAAAATGTTAATGAACTTAATCAGCAGATTGCTGAACTTGCATTAAATGTTGGGGTAAATGAAATTAACAACAATGCGGAGTTTGATAAATTTATAGAAAAAAATAAGGTCGATTTAGGAATTTCTAAATTATCTGCTTTAGAAACTTATGATACATTAGAAGATGTTAGTGTTAAAAATTCAATAACATCAAAGCTTATGAGTAATGATTACACAAGTCTGGAAAACTTTAAGACGACTATTCAATCGGATATTATTCTTATTTGTTTAGAAAAATTAAACGGTTGGGAAAATATTAAAAAATTATTGACAACGAACAAAGACGTTCTTGGAATAAATTTTGAAAAATGTGACAAGCTTAAAAAACCAGCCGAAGTGTATAGACGTATGCAGTATAAAAAGCTAGATAATATAGCTAAAATTCTTGAATTATTTAATAATACAACAGAAGAATGCAAAGCTTTAGAAGATGCAAATACAGACTCCGGTAGTGGCGGAAGTTCTGGTGGTGGCGGAAGCTCTGGTGGTGGCGGAAGCTCTGGTGGTGGCGGAGGCTCTGGTTCGGGCAGTGGTGGAAACTATTATCCAACAACTACAGATAATAAAAATAACGATATATCGGAACCCGAAAAAAATATCATTTTTGATGATATCTCTGATGTAAGCTGGGCTGAAGAAAGTATTCTTAGGTTGTATGAAAAAGGAATAATAGCCGGAAAAGGAAATGAGAAATTTGACCCAAACGGCGATGTAACAAGAGCAGAATTTTCAAAAATGATTTCAATTGCTCTGGATTTAGTCGATGAGAATGCCGAAAGCGTTTTTCAAGATATTGCTTCGGGAGATTGGGCGTATAAGTACGTATCTTCGCTATATAATAAGGGGATAGTTAAAGGTCTGAATGATGAAATATTTGGGTGCGATGAAATGATTTCAAGAGAAGATATGGCTGTAATAGTCTATCGTGCATTAGAATACAAAAACATGATTCGACCTATGAAAGATGAGCTAATTAAGTTCAATGATAAAGATGAAATTTCCGATTATGCAAAGGAAGCGGTTTCATATATGGCATCGATTGGAATGATAAAAGGAACATCTGACAGTATGTTTTCTCCAAAAATGAATTTAACAAGAGCAGAAAGTGCGGTAATTACGGATAGAACATTCCAATATGAAAAGGAGGATTAAAGTGGGCTACTTTAAAAAATTTATAAGTCAAATGTTATGTATACTTATCATAGTCGGAGTTCTGATAGGAGGTTCTTCCGCCACGGCACAGGAAACATATACTGAGTCTGAAAAAATTAATTATAACGAAAACATTGATTTAGTTAAAAAACTAGGAATTTTAGAAGAGCGGGAAAATCCTGAAATATCATATTTGGTTACACGAGGAGAGTTTGCAAAAATAATTCTTAAAACCATGGGATATGGTCAATTAGCAAGTAACGCTACATATAAACCAATCTTTTCTGATGTTACGGAAGAAACGCCGTATTACAGTTATATTTTATGGGCTAATGAGTTGGGATATTTAACTGGTGTAGGAAATGGAAAGTTTGCACCAGATGAATATTTAACCGGCGAACAGGTTATAAAATCTTTTGTAAGCGCTATTGGGTATGGAATATTAGCAGAGGAAAAGGGCGGATATCCAGAAGGTTATATGCTACAAGCTAACAAACTTGGAATTCTTGATAATGTTGAATTACAAATGGGATATCCGATAACTTATTATAATTTGGCTAATATATTATGTAATACACTTACTGTTGATTTTATGGTTAAATCTGAATTCACTAATGATAGTAGTTATGAAATTAGCAAAAAATCAAATATATTGTCTAAAATATTTAATTTGGTTCAATATAAAGGTGTTGTTACATCAACAGAAATGACAAATTTGGTCAAAAACACCCGAAGTTCGAAAAATCAAATTGAAATAAACGACAAAGCCTATTCTATTGAAGGAAGTTATAATTATCTTATCGGGCAAAAAGTTGATTATTATGTTAATACAGAAAAAGATAATGAGATAAAATTTATATTGGAAAAATCTAAATATAACATAATTTCAACTGTAAATGCTATGAACATAGACGATTATAAGGACCAAACTTATTATTACACGAAAAGTCAAAATGAAGGTAAAATATATGAAAAAAATATAAGTGGAGCGTATATTTTATATAACGGAAAAGCGTGGAGTAATGGTATAGAAAAAGAAATGCTTCCTAAATCCGGAAAAGTCACATTTATTGATAATAATTGTGATGGAAAACAGGACGTAGTTATTGTCACAAATTATAGAACTGTTGTTGTTAATGATGTTGATAACGAGAAAAAAGTCATAGGGGATACAATAGAACCTGCATACCCAATTGAGGTTAATGATAGCGACTTTTTATCTATTAAGGACACAGAAAACAACGAGATTGACTTTAATAAAATATCTAAAAATGATATTTTATCAGTTGCATCTAGTAAAGACAACGATATCGTAAATATTATTGTGTCAAAGAATAGCGTCACGGGTATAGTTAATGGCATGAAAAAAGGAGCAGAGGGTACTCTTAAAAGTATTAAGGTTGATGAAAAGGAATACAAGATTAACAACGATACTTTTGAATCGGATTCTAATATCATAGGAATGAAGTATAGAATAGGACTTGATTTCGAAGGCAGGGCGGCTAGCATAAATAAGAAAAACGAGTCGAGTAATAACATTGGATATTTAATCAATGCGTCGGGAGAACATGAAAATAAAAACGTTGAATTTAAAGTTTTTGATATCAGTGCTGACAAAGTGAAAATAATGAATGGTGCAGAAAAAATCAAAATAGATAAAAAAATGTGCAAAAATAACAAAACGATTTTAAATGCTCTTAAAAAGTTTAAGCCTGGTGCCAGTGATATAGAAAAAGATGAAACAAAAGTTTTATCTGAAATTATTAGCTATAAATTAAATGAGAATGAGGAGATTGTTGAAATAGATACACCGTATAACTATTTAACTGATTTGGTCGGAGAATATGAAAATATTCCTGTACCGGATGATGAAGATAGCAAAAGTTTAAGAATGATTTATCATGGAAGCGATCAGCTACAATATAAAACAAGTAGTCAATTGTTTGGAGGTAAGGTTCCGATTAATGGAGCAACTACAATTTTACGAGTTCCAACCGATGCTAAAAATGAGGATGATAAATCTTTTACGAAACTCTCTCCAAACTATTTTGGAAATGATGAAAATTATACAGTAGAGGCTTATTCAATCTCAAACAATGATATTCTTTCCGATATATTAATAGTTTACGAGAATTCAAGTGCAGGTATTGCTGGACAAAATGTAGGGTTGGTTAAGAGCATAACTGAAGTTGTGGATACTGAAGGAGAAATAGTTAAAAAACTTGAAATAATAAATTCATATAGAACGTATACGCTATATGCCTATGACGTTAACCTTAACGCCGTTTCACCCATTAATGGAACAGGTACATATGAATTGGGAATTGGCGACACCGTTAAATTTAATTCGGATTCTCTTAACAGGCTTGGATATATACGCTTGATATACGATGCAAGTGCAGAGGGAGAAGATGCGATTAAATTTACAAATCCATCAGGTTCATACGCTGGTTATCACAGATATGTTTTCGGAAAAGTGTATGAAAAAGAAGACAATGTTATTGCAGTTACGAGAAAAAGCGAAGAAGAAATGCGACTTGGATTAAAAGCAGAAGATTATGAGTTGTTTTCAACTACATATTTTTCAATTATCGAATACGATAGAGAACTAGGTGAAATTTCTGCAAAGAGAGTTTCGGCGAAAAATATAAATGATTTTAAAAATTATCAAAACAGATACTCAAAAGTGTTTATACACACATCGCATTCTGAAGGATATGAAATTATAATTTACAAATAATTGGAGGGTATGAAATGTTTAAAAAAATACTATGTTTAATAATTTCTATTAGTTGTGTTTTATCATTGGTAGCTTGTGGAGGCGAAAAAGGTGGGGGTGAAAAAACTACAACTATTCATTGGTACATGAAAAAATCAGTTGATAACGTAAGTGGGCAAGAAGCTGTAGAAGAGGAAATAAATAAAATTCTTGAAAAAAGAGTAGGTGCAAAAATTAAAATGCACCTTGTCGACGCAAGTGCGTGGGAAGAAAAAATGAATGTTATGATTTCTTCGGGAGAGGAATTTGATATTTGTATGACAACATCAACCAGCAACAGCTTTCCTGTTAATGTAAAACGTGATGCGTTTTTAGACATTAAGGATTTGTTAAATCAGTACGGAAAAGATATTTTAGCAAAAGTCGACAAGCGAGCGCTTGATGTTGCAACTGTTGATGGAAAAGTTCTTGCTATTCCGGGACAAGGACCATATTCTACGCCGGCGGTTTTTGTGCTTAATAAAAAATTTGTTGATAAATACAATTTCGACTATACCAGCGTGAAGACTTTAAAAGACATGGAGCCTTTGTTTGAAGAAATAGTAAAAAATGATCCAGGCATTACACCTATTTATTATATCAATGATGAAGTAAACGAAAAATATACAGACGATACAATTCCGGGATTAAGATATAACGAAGAAAGCAAGCAATTCGAAATCGAAATTCTTATTCCTGAATGGGTTGAAAAATACAAACTTGTGAATGGATATTATAAAAAAGGTTATATTTCGAAAGATGCAACATCGAAAAAAGATGGAGCGGCCGAAATGAAATCAGGCAAGTATGTTCTCCTTTCTGAAACAGGGGCATATTCAAAGGATGGCTCTAAATCTTCATCTTTTTACGGCTTTCCGTGCGTAGAAGCATTAAATGGATATAGGACTATAACAACAAGAGAGCTTATTAACCAAGGAAATGCAATCAGTGCAACAAGTAAGAATCCGGAGAAGGCGATTCAAGTTTTAAATGAAATTTGGAAAGACCCATATTTATCTAACACATTAGCATATGGAATAGAGGGCGTTAATTATACAATTGATACGACAAAAGAGTATAAATCTGTAATACCTAAATCCGGGAAAGACCAGACGTGGGGAATATGGCATAATTGGGTTGGCCCATTATGGGATCAATGGGATTCTCCTTGGAATAGAAAAGAAAAGTTAGAGGAAATGCAAGAGATGAATGATGTTGCAAAAGTATCTGGAAGTCTCGGATTTTTGTTTAATACCGAACCTGTAAAAAATGAAATAGCACAGGTTACGGCGGCTATAACAGAAACAAGATCAATTTTAAAGACAGGTTCAATGCCTGACTTTGATGATTATTATAATAAAGCGGTTCAAAAATTAAAAAATGCAGGAATTGAGAAAATTCAGAATGAAGCTAACGAACAATTAAAAGAATGGCAGTTAAAAAACAATAAATAAGATAAGAGGGGGTAGTGTATATGAAGTTTGCGACATCGAAAACAAAAATAGCCGGTAGTGCCAAAGTTTCAGAATTAAAACATTTTAAAAGAAATTTACCTCTTACAGCATTGGCATTGCCAGGAATTATATTTATTTTTATTTTTAATTACATTCCGCTTTATGGATTGATTTTACCATTTAAAAATTATAAGGCGAGTTTAGGGTTTTTTAAGAGTCCATGGGTAGGTCTTAAAAATTTCGAGTTTTTATTTTCGGGAAACGAAATAATAAATGCGACATATAACACCATCGTTTATAACTTGATTTTTATAGTTTTGGGAACATTGATTTCAGTTATACTTGCATTAATGCTATATGAAATTAATAATAGAGCCGTTAAAATTTATCAAACAGTTTTATTTTTACCGTATTTTGTTTCGTGGGTTGTGGTTGCATATATAGTAAAAGCATTTTTAGATATAGACTATGGGTTTGTTAATAACCTTCTCGAAAAATTTGGAATGGAACCTGTTATGTGGTATAGTGAGCCGGATCGATGGCCACCTATACTAATAGCCACAAATGTGTGGAAAAACATGGGGTATAATGCGATAATTTATTATGCTGCATTAATGGGGGTTGATAAGACTCTTCACGAAGCCGCAAGAATAGACGGAGCCAACAAAATTAAAGAGATTATTCATGTCTCTATTCCTATGCTGGTTCCGATGATTACAATTTTAACCATATTAAATATAGGTAAGATATTTTATGGAGATTTCGGACTTTTCTATAACGTTCCTTTAGATTCGTCGCTATTGTATCCAACGACAGATGTAATAGATACATATGTTTATCGTGGACTTATGGGTCTCGGAGATATAGGTATGTCATCAGCGGCTGGATTCTACCAAGCGGTCGTAGGATTTATATTAGTTTTAGCAACTAATTTTGCCGTTAAAAAAATTGATAGCGACAATGCATTATTCTAATAAGTGAGAAAGGGATGAAATAATGAAAAAGGTTAAAAACAAAAGCGTACAGCGTTCGGAAAAAATTGCAAATATTATAATATATAGCGTGCTAACGATTATATGCGCACTTTGCCTCTATGTCTTTTTATTGATAATAGGTTCATCTTTTCAATCACAAGAAGATATTATGAAAAATGGATACTCTATTATTCCAAAAGATTTTACACTTGAGGGATATAAGATGATTTTATCAAATCCTAAAACAATTATGGATTCATATGCGGTAACCATATTAACGACGGTTATTGGAACCATATTAGGGCTATGGGCAGTCTCAACTTTTGCTTATGTTATATCAAGAAAAACATATAGATATAAAAAGGCACTTTCGTTTTATGCATTCTTTACTATGCTTTTTAGCGGCGGACTGGTTCCTACATATATTTTGATAACACAAATGCTTAATTTAAAAGATAACATTTGGGCTATGATTTTGCCAATGGTGGTAAGTGCATGGTATATAATGCTTATGAAAGGGTTTTTTCAATCAATGCCTGAAGAAATTCTGGAATCGGCGAAATTGGATGGTGCGGGAGAATTATATACGTTTATTAAAATTGTAATACCAATTTCTAAACCGGCATTTGCAACGGTTGGATTATTCTTTGTTTTACAATTTTGGAATGATTGGTGGTTATCACTTTTATATATTGAAACAGAAAGTAAATTTAAACTTCAATATATGCTTATGAGGCTACTTGAAAATATCGAATATCTGAATAGTGCTGAATCTATTCAGATGGGTCTGGTCAATGAAAATGTTGAAATTCCAACGTTAAGTGCCAGAATGGCAATGTGTATTTTAGCCGCAGGACCTATTTTAGTTGTTTTCCCATTCTTCCAGAAATATTTTATCAAAGGACTTACAATAGGTTCAGTTAAAGGATAACAAAATAGAACTGCATGAGCAATATAGGAGAAATTTAAAATGATTAAAATTAGATTACATGAACATCATAGAAAAAATGAATTGTTAGATGAACTGATAGAAGCGTTTAAAGCTACGGATAATGCCTGTGATGAAGTTTGGTTTGCTTCATCATACGGCTA
>JAVXFE010000082.1:0-8381 GCA_036658075.1 Oscillospiraceae bacterium | reverse complement strand
AGAAATTAACATTAACAATGTAGATTCGGGTAGGTGAAAGTTCGTAATAATTTTATCTGTAATTTTAAATTTGTACCCAGGATATATGAAGATGTTAGTGTTTCCAAAATCAGCCTTTACAATTCCATTGTCATCTGCAACGGTTTCAAGCGTTCGAACTGAGGTCGTTCCTACTGCAATAATTCTGCCACCGTCCGCTTTTGAACGATTTATGATGTCGGCAGTTTCTTGCGACATTTCATAATATTCAGTGTGCATGATATGCTCTTCTACATTTTCAACCGAAACAGGGCGGAAGGTTCCAAGCCCAACATGCAATGTCAGATATGCGATGTTTACGCCCATTTCACGGATTCTTTCAATTAACTCGTTAGTGAAATGTAAACCGGCAGTAGGTGCCGCCGCACTTCCGTTAATTTTTGAATATACTGTTTGATAGCGTTCTTGGTCTAAAAGTTTTTCTTTTATATAAGGAGGAAGAGGCATTTCACCTAGCTTATCTAAAAGTTCTTCCCATATTCCGTCATATTTGAACTCTACAATTCGCTTTCCATCTTCAACGATATCGATAACTTCGGCCGTTAAAAGACCTTCACCAAAGACAAAACGACTGCCTATTTTCGCTTTTCGACCGGGCTTTAATATAACCTCCCATTTGTCGCCGTCTATTCGTTTTAATAATAAAAATTCAATCTTGCCGCCACTGCCTTCTTTAACGCCAAAAATACGTGCCGGTATGACTCGGGTGTTGTTCATGACAAGACAGTCGCCCCTTTTTAAATAGCCTAAAATGTCTGTAAAATGCTTGTGTTCTAAGTCCCCGGTAGTCTTGTCCATCACTAAAAGGCGTGATGCGGCACGGTCTTTAAGAGGTGTCTGTGCAATAAGTTTTTCCGGTAAGTCATAATAAAAATCTTTTGTAGTCATATTTTTATTCCATTCCATTTCTTTAATTTATGTATTTTAGTTCGTGCTTTCGAGCTTAGTTCCAGGGAAATAATGTGCTAATATTTCTTTATAAGATTTCCCTGCCTCTGCCATACTTTTTGCACCATATTGGCTCATTCCGACTGAATGCCCCCAACCTGAACCTTTGAAAGTGAAAACGGTATTTTTAGCATCGCCGGGTGCCTTTTCAAACTTTTTCTGATATACTCCGTTTGAAGTATATAATGAAGGAGCGTTTAATCGTGACATACCTTTTGATGTTAAAAGGACAATGTTATTGATATTTGCCATGTCGGATTTTGTGCCGTCTGTAACAGAAATGCTCGTGCTGGCTTCTGAGTCGGCGTTTCCACTAACGGTGAACATTTGGCTTTTTGTAACGCTACTAAAGGTTGTTCGACACGCCTCACGCTCTAATGTTTTTGTGGCGATTGTGCCTTTTACTTGTAGCTTTGTGACACGACCGGCGGGGGAATATTCAGTAGCAGTAATGTTTGTCACATCTCCTAGTTCATAACCTCTGTTTCGCATAATTGTGGTTGCCTCTTCACTTGTTAATTCCCCTGACCATACGCCGTTTGGAATATTTTCAGTATCTTCATATGAGTTGTCGACGCTTATGAGATATGGATATGAAGTTCCCCAAACATTTTTCGCATCCTCTGTACATGAACCCATTGAAGAAGAATAATAAAGTTCCGCAAGTTGCTTCGCATAAGTTAGAACTTGCCCCGCCGTGTCATCGACAGGTGGATATGATGTAGGCTCTTCACGTTTTATGCCCGAATATCCTTGGCAACATATACCATTGCAAACGTCAAAGCCAAATTCGTTATGCTTATTTAAGTTATTCGCAACATAATTTCTAGCACAAACAGCCTGTGCCTTTAAAGCTTCAGCAGGCCATGAAGGACTCATTTCTCGTGATATGACACCATATAAATATTTGTCAATATTTACGACATTCGAGATTGACATTCCGTCGCTCATTCTAAGAAAGTCAAGTCCACCACGATATTTAGTGTCATTTATGGTGATAATCTCGTCCATTTCGTTTGAAAATTTAGGATGTATTCCAACGCCGACTTGTTTGTTGTCGCCTGTATACATAATATTACCATCAGGGTCGATAACCAAGATTTGATTGCTTGAATCGCCGACTTTTACAGTGAGTTCTTTTTCAGTTGTTTCAGAGGCTTTTGTAAAAGTTCTGTTATCATGAAACCCAACATCAAAGCCTTTGTCGGATTTAAGAGTAACCGAACGCTGCATAGAAGCCCCAAAATATAATCCAACGTATACATTGGATGGAAGAGAATATGCATGTGCCATTTGTGTGAATCCCAATGACATTGTTAAAAAAATAATGGATAAAGCAATAAATTTTTTCATAAAAAATCACCTCTATTAGATTTTAACACATATTTCTCTAAAATACCATAACAATCTGCTTTTAATTTGTTAAATTTACATTACATATAATATTGACAATTGTAACAGTTTAGCATATAATTATTAATAATATTGAAAATGGTCATAATTTTAAGGAGGGTATACAATTTGAAACAATATAACGTAGGAATAATCGGTGCAACAGGAATGGTCGGTCAACGCTTTATTACACTCATGGAAAATCACCCATGGTTTAACCTTAAAGTCATTGCAGCTTCACCTAGAAGTGCCGGAAAAACATACACTGAGGCTGTTGGTAAACGTTGGTCAATGCCAACACCTATTCCAAACGATGTTGCCGATATGATAATTCTTGATGCTACAGCTGATATTGAAAAAATTGCAGCGTCTGTTGATTTCGTATTTTGTGCGGTCGATATGAAAAAAGATGAAATAAAAGCTTTAGAAGAAGCATATGCTAAAGCAGAGTGTCCTGTAGTTTCTAACAACTCGGCA
This sequence comes from Oscillospiraceae bacterium, assembly GCA_036658075.1. Lineage (GTDB taxonomy): Bacteria > Bacillota > Clostridia > Monoglobales > Monoglobaceae > JAVXFE01. The sequence continues at coordinate 5,525 of JAVXFE010000082.1, read as the reverse complement.
CATAGGCATACAGCGGATGTCCCTATGATTGTTCCTGAGATAAACCCTGAACATGCAGAAATTATTGCGGCACAACGTAAACGCCTTGGCACAAAACGTGGATTTATTTCTGTTAAATCAAACTGTTCACTTCAAAGTTATGTTCCGGCTTTGCACCCATTGAAAAAGTATGGTATTACTGCAGCTTTAGCGTGTACGTATCAAGCGATATCAGGGGCAGGTAAAACTTTTGAAACATGGCCTGAAATGGTAGATAACGTTATCCCATTTATTGGCGGAGAAGAAGAAAAAAGCGAAATCGAACCACTTAAAATTTGGGGAAAAATTGAGGGAGATAAAATTGTTGAAGCTACAACTCCTTCAATCACAACTCAATGCTTACGTGTTGCGGCGACTGATGGTCATATGGCTGCTGTTTTTGTTAAATTTGATAAAAAACCTACAATTGAACAAATTAAAGAGGATTGGAAAAACTTTAGCGGCGTTCCACAGGAACTTGAACTACCTTCCGCTCCAAAGCAATTCCTAAACTATTTTGAAGAAGATAATCGTCCACAAACCAAGCTTGATAGAAACTTAGAAGGCGGTATGGCGGTATCTATGGGTAGACTTAGAGAAGATAAACAGTACGACTATAAGTTTGTATGTTTATCGCATAATACACTTCGTGGTGCGGCAGGCGGTGCGGTTCTTATGGCTGAATTACTTGCGGCAAAAGGCTATTTCGATTAATATTTATATAATTTTATTAATATTCGTATAATTAGAAAGGAGTTAATTCCTATGAAAACACCTATTTTTACAGGTTCGGGAGTGGCACTCGTTACACCATTTACTAATGATGGTATTGATTTTCCAAAGTTGGCTGAACTTATTGAATTTCATATTGCCAATAAAACAGACGCTATATTAATTTGTGGTACAACAGGTGAGTCGTCTACCATGCCTGATTCAGAGCATAAAGAAGCTATAAAATTTGCGGTAGATACGGCTAAAGGACGTGTTCCAATAATAGCAGGAACCGGAAGTAATAATACAAAAGATGCTATTGAACTTAGCAAATATGCGGAAAGCGTTGGCGTTGATGGACTTTTGATTGTTGCACCATATTATAATAAAACAACCCAAAAAGGCTTATATTTGCATACAGAGGCTATTGCAAAAAGTGTTAAAATTCCAATTATACTATATAATATCCCTGGCAGAACCGGCGGACTTATGTTTAAAATTGAGACACTCAAGAAGCTTTCGAAGATTCCAAATATAAATGCCATAAAAGAGGCGACGGGTGATGTCGCTTTTGCCGCAGAGATTGCCGCAGAAACCGATTTAGTAATATATTCAGGTAACGATGATGTTATTTTACCAATTATGTCTATTGGTGGTAAAGGTGTCTTATCGGTTTTGGCAAATATCATGCCTCTTGAAACACATAATGTATGTGAAAAGTTTTTAAATGGAGACATTGAAGGCTCAAAAAATGAGTATTTAAAATTATTTAAGCTTATAAAAACTTTATTTATTGAAGTTAATCCAATCCCTATTAAAACAGCAATGAATCTTTTAGGTTACGATGTAGGGATGCTTAGAATGCCACTTTGCGATATGGAAGATAAAAACCTTGATACACTAAAAGAGGTTTTAGTTTCAACAGGGCTTAAACTAAAATGATAGCATTTGAAAATAAGCGATAGAGGTGATAACAAATGACAAATATACTTTTAAGCGGTGCAAATGGAAAGATGGGTCAAGCGGTAGTTAGAACTGTTGAAGGCTTAGAAACGGCTAAAATTGTTGCCGGATTTGACATTAATACCGAGGTCAAAAATGACTTTCCAGTTTATAATGACTTGTCGAAGGTTATAGAAAAAGTGGATGTTTTAATCGATTTTTCCCATCCTTCTATGCTTGAAGACTTGCTTGAGTTTTCTATAAGCAATCTAGTTCCAGCGGTAATTTGCACAACGGGACTTACGGCGGATAAACTTGCAAAAATTGATGAAGCATCAAAAAAAGTGCCGATTTTCTTTTCGGCAAACATGTCACTTGGCGTGAACCTTCTTATCGATTTGGTTTGTCGTGCCTCTAAAATCTTAGAGGATAATTTCGATATCGAAATTATCGAAAAACATCATAATCTTAAAATTGACGCTCCAAGTGGCACGGCACTTGCTATAGCTGATGCGATTTCGGAAACCGTGGACTATACTCCGGAATACACATACGACCGTCATTCGGTTCGAAAAAAGCGTGAAAAAAGCGAAATTGGGATTCATGCAGTGCGTGGCGGAACCATTGTAGGTGAACATTCAGTTATATTTGCGGGAACAGATGAAATTATTGAAATTAAACATTCCGCTAATTCAAAAGAGGTTTTTGCTGTTGGAGCAGTTAAAGCAGCGTTATTTTTGAAGACGAAAGTTCCTCGCTTGTATTCAATGAAGGATTTAATCAACGAACAATAATAGCCTGGAGGTCGTATATATGATTAAAACAATTACTAATATTGACTTTTTTGATGATGTGGCTTTGGTTAGCATCAATAATATTCCAAATCATGTTAAAAATATAGCCGGTATACTAAATATAATAGGAAATAATGGAATCAGCATTGACATGATTAGTCAATCTGCACCACACAAGGATAAAAGTAATATTTCTTTTACATTGTCACAGGATGATTTAGGTGAAGTTGTTGTTGCGACACAAGAATTTAAAAAGTTGTCTCCAATGATTTCAACTGATGTAAACGGAAATAATACGAAAATTTTATTAAAAGGTGAAGGCATGCGTTCTGAATTTGGTGTCGCCGCTGAACTTTTTACAATTTTATCTGACAATGATATTCAGGTTAAGCTTATCACTACTGCCGAAACTGAAATTTCATGTTTAATCGACATAAAAGATGTAGATAAGGCAAAAGAAATCTTAAAGAAATAATTCAGTCTGACCCCAACGCAAATTTTGCGTTGGGGTTTTATATTTCTAAAAATTGCACATACTAAATCAATATTTAATATTATTGATTGGGGTGACGCAATATGGGAAATAAAGGATGCAACAATAAAGAGGCTGAAAATGACCAAATCCGTGAAATGTCAAGCGTGGAGGTTAAAAATTCTAAGGGGAATATACATTGTCTCAGTATAATTGGCGAGATTGAAGGACATATAATCCTTCCGCCACAGAGCAAAACCACAAAATATGAACATGTTATACCACAGCTTGTTAAGATAGAAGAGGACGAAAATATCGATGGACTCTTAATACTTTTAAACACCATGGGTGGCGATGTAGAGGCGGGGCTTGCCATTGCAGAAATGATAGCGAGCATGAAAAAGCCGACCGTTTCAATCGTTTTAGGCGGAAGCCATAGCATTGGAGTTCCTCTTGCGGTGGCGGCAAAATATTCACTTATTGTTCCATCGGCAACTATGACAATTCACCCCATACGAATGAGTGGTACTGTTATAGGAGTATCGCAAACTTTTGAATATTTCAGAAAAGTGCAAAATCGACTTGTGTCATTTGTTGTCAGAAATTCGAATATTTCCGAAAAAGAAATGACGCATATTATGCTTGAAACAGATGAGATTGCTAACGATGTGGGAACAGTTTTGTTTGGAGAAGAAGCCGTTGCGTGTGGACTTATTGATGCTGTTGGTGGGATTTCAGATGCAATAGAAAAGATTTATTCGCTTTAAATATTTTAATAAAATAGGCACCCACGCTAAAATTTAGCGTGGGTGCCAAAAATTAAAACCACTTTTTAATCTTAAAAATAATACAACTTAAAAGACAAACAAAAACGCTTAATCCTATAACAATAGGATATCCAAAATCCCATGAGAACTCGGGCATTTTAAGGTTCATGCCATACCAGCCAACGATTAGAGTCAGCGGAAGGAAAATGGTTGTTATCACTGTGAAAATACGCATGATATTATTTTGTTCTATATCGATTTGAGCCTGATACGCTTCACGAACTTGAGTAATATATTCACGAAGATGAAGGACAGAGTCTAAAAGCTTGTCGCCACGGCGACCAATAGCCACAAAATACGATGTAATGTCTTTGTCAAACACGCCATATCGATTTTCACAAAGGTCATCAATTATCATTCCGAGCTGTTCATAATATCTTTTGATTTTAAGAAGTTCATTTCGAAGTCCCATAATCCTTTTTAAGTTCTCAGTATTAAGCTTTTTCTCGGTTAATAAATGATTTTCAATAGTCGTAATCTTATCTTCAAACTCTTCAAGCTTGTAGATATCGCTGGCGGTGAGCAGAGCAAAAAAATCGAAAAGTTGTTGCGGTGCATTTGAGTCCTTGTTTATCGCACTAATAAGTTCGGTTATATAGCTATTTTCCGTTACAAAAACCAAGTTATCGCCTTTCATATAAATGAAAATATTGTCGTCTTTTTTGGAAGGCGTATCAGCGTTATAATAACGAAAAGAAATCAGGTATCCTGTGTTAAACTCATAGCATACGTGCCTGCTTGACTGCATTTGCACAAGAGTCTTTTTATCAATATATTTTTCAAGCTTTTTGTAATCGTCAGATTGTATAATGGTATACATTTGCTTTTCCTCCGAAATCCGAAAGATATATTTTGGATATTACACGTGTTTTTTTATTAGATTATCGATTTCAACTTCATCATTATAATTTGGACATTTTACGTCAGGTATAATTCGTATTTTTTCATGATGGAATCCAAAATCGCCAGGTTCTACAACTTTAAATTCGCCAATAGATTCCATTTCCATTATTAAAGGATTTGTGTATGTTTCAAAGCACATTCCATCATCTGGATATTCAGCACCATCAATAATATCAAAATATTTAACGAGCATATCGCCGTGATTGAAATAAGCGGCAAAGCCGTGCTGAGAATCAATTCCAAACTTAAACGCACGCTCAACTGTTGGGTCTTGACGAAGTGTTATGTACTTATCGCCCCAATAAACACGCTCATCGTTCATTTTTGTATAATCCCAAAATGACATTTTGCGATTATGTAAAAGATTGGTTGGACGGTCGGGTATAGGGATTACTTCAAAACCGTTCTGGTCTAGCACCGTTATACACCAAGGTGCAAATTTTTGTGGCCACGCACCCATGTTAAAAACTTTATGGTTTAAGTCAATGCTGTCACCGTTTAGTATAACTTCCATTTCAAGCTTGTTTTGTGTCCATGTTTGAAGAGGAGGAAGAAGCCTAACTCCGTTTTCAATATTTTCGTATTTGATTGGTGCGTTTTCAGGATAATACGAACGTGGAAGAGCTTCTGGAGCTACCCAAAGACGGTGACCGCCATACGAATGCCACACACCTTCATCGCCGAATTTTTCTTCAAACGCCTCTGCATCTTTAGATTGGTTTCCTAAGTCCTTTAAATCCTCAAAGAACATATTTTCACCGCCAACTTTCGAAAAACGAATGATTCGAGGCCCGATATCAAGTGTAGCTACAACTTCAATAATTCCATTTGAAAGCTCAAGACATTTTCCATAAGATT
>JAVXFE010000081.1:7574-8389 GCA_036658075.1 Oscillospiraceae bacterium | reverse complement strand
GATGATTATAAAATAAGCATTTTGGATGCTGGGTATGACCCTTATTGAAAGAGGTGGTAGGAGTTTGAAAACTAATAGATTTATGATATGTTTATGCGTTATGATAACAATGGTTTCCTTTAGCTTTGTAAGCACCGTTTCAGTTTTTGCCAGAGCGACAAAAGAACCAATGGCGTCAGATGGAAAAAGTAATGAGAAAATTGTGTTTTTAGACGATTTTAGTGCGGAAACCATAGGACAAATTCCGAGTGGGTGGGCTGTTTCAGGAGATGGTGGCTTTGCAACAGTGGATGAAACGACTCTTTATTCTACCACTAAAAAGAATGCTCTTAAAATAGATGATACCACTACAAATGTAGCCGGAAATTATGTTGGAGTATCCGCTAACCGTAAGTTCCCTTCCCAAAGCGCTAAAACCCTTGTAGAACTAAAATTTAAATACGAGAAAAAAGATTCTCTGTTTTGTGCGTTTAATATTGATGTAAAGAGTGGAAACGATATAGTTGCAAGACTTATCGTATGGTCAGGCGGAGGATATTTATGTTATACAAATGGTAGCGACCCTGATTTTTCCCCGTTAGGGGAACAAGTTTTGCCAAGCGGTACATGGAATACCATTAAAATCTTAATAGACCCTGTTACCAAAAAGGCGGATTTGATGGTTCAAAGTGATGCAATTAAGAATTATGCTAATGATTTTGGAAGAGAGCTAAACGTCGATAAAAGCATGGGCGTAAGTGTGGCACAAGGCATTAATTTGCACAAAGAATACAAAGGCGGAGCGATTGATAACTTAATGTTTGAAACGTCAATGT
>JAVXFE010000081.1:4757-7564 GCA_036658075.1 Oscillospiraceae bacterium | reverse complement strand
TAACGGTACATTTTATCTTGATTATGTTAAAGTGTCTTCAGGCGTAACAAATTTAGGAACTATAAAAAAGGTGAAACCTGAACCTATTCCGGCACCTATTGTAAACGAGCCGGTTCCACACGCTGTGGATGGAATTATTAACCTAAACTTTAATGGAGAATATATGTATTATAGCACAAAGCCAATATTTGTAAACGAACGTGTAATGGTTCCGTTTAGAAACGTATTTTCGCTATTTAACATGAAAATAGATTGGGATGAAAATACTCAAACGGCTATTGGGACAAATGAATTTATGAAAATTGAAGTTCGTCCGAACAGCGATGTTGCAGTGGTTAATGGTAGTGACGTTTTGCTAAACACGAGCGCTGTTCTCATTGATGACCGTTTGTTCCTTCCTGTACGAAGTATATCAGAAATTATGGAATCAGAAGTTACGTGGGATGACGAAACCCAGACCGTTTTTATTAATTATACACAAGGGGGCATGAGTAATGAGTAAGAAATTTAGAATTATATCAAGCGTACTGGTTAGCCTCATGCTCCTAAATGCCTTCGGTGCATTTGGATCGGTGTTTGCAGAGGAAAAAGTGATTGAATGGCCTACCGAGTATAACATGAACGGAGCGGAGATGCCGTTTTATCCCAGAGCGGATTATACGTGTGAACAAAACCCTCCTGATTTTTCATGGCCATTTGTAAAAGATGCAGAAAGCTATGACTTAAAGGTGTGTCGTGATGTTGAACTTACAGATATTGCCTATGAGAAAAAAGACATAAAAACGAATTATTTTAATTTTGATAAAGTTTTTGAATGTGGAACCTATTTTTGGAGTGTGAGATATAAGACAAAAAAAGATGTTTCAGCTTGGCAAGTAGCCAGAAGATTTAGGATTGACAAAGATGCGTACCCTTTCCCTGTTCCAAGTGTGGATGAGATGATTTCAAATATTAGAAAAACTCATCCTCGGGTACTTGTGAATTCGGATACTTTGGAGGCGTTTAGAGGGCTTGCCTCGGGACCTGCTAAGGCTGATTTTGACGTAAAGCACAAGTTTGTAGATCGTGTAATGAATGAACCAATGATAGAAGAACCTAAAAAAGGAATTGCAGGTTCTGGTGATGAGGCAATATTGGCACAGAGGGATATTATTGGTGTTACCACACGTATGACAACTGCAATGGAGCAATCCGCACTTGTATACCTAGTGACCCAAGATAAAAAATATGCCGAATATGCGGTAAAGTTGTTGACAAACCTTGCTACATGGGATCCAGAAGGCTCTACATCTTATCGTATTCAAGACCAGGCACATAGACTTATTGCATATAAATCTGCTATTGTATACGATTGGGTGTACGACTTTTTAACAGAAGAACAAAAACAATCGATTTTGTCTATGATTAAGGTTAGAACAAAAACTATGATTGACGATATTTTTGTAAACACCCCACTTTGGGAAATGCCATTTGAATCCCACGGTTGGACGGCAATCGGTTATATCGGTGGGATTTTAGTTGCTACTTTCGATGAAATGCCCGAAGCGGAAGGGTGGCTTAGAACCCTTTTACCCCTTTATATAAACGTTGTTCCTCCATGGAGCAATGAAGATGGTGGTTGGTCACAGGGTACAGGATATTATCGTTATAGTTCAGAAGATAACGCTATGATAAATGATATTTTGTTAAGCGCAAACGTTTTAGGCGGTAACGGTACCTATGACAAGGCGTGGGCGAAAAACGAGAAATATTTTCCGCTTTATATGTATCCAAAAGGCTCGATAGGTGGATTTGGAGACCAAGGCGGTCAACCTCAAGGTGTTTGGATGAAGCAGGTATATAATATTTTAGGTCATATAACAAAAGACCCCGCTGTTAAATGGGCATCTGACCAGCTAGGCGAAATTGCAGGCGATATTTATCTTAACAATTATTATTGGGGAGCGGCACTTAATCAAATGGAGGGGAAACCTCCACTGGATTTACCACTTTCTAAATATTTTAAGGATATTGGATGGGTTGCTATGCATTCGGATTTGGTTGACCCAAACCGTGTTTCGATGTTCTTTAAATCAAGCCCATATGGGTCATATAATCATTCTCATCCAGACCAAAATTCGTTTATTATTCAAGCATATGGCGAACCTTTGGCTATCGAAAGTGGCTATATGGATGCGTATTATAGCACTTTTGAAATGGGATATACAAGGCAAACTTTTGCACATAACGCTATTACGCTTGATGATGGAAAAGGTCAGCCTATTGGTAAAATAACAGCCAAAGGCGAGATTGATGATTTCATAAATCACTGTGATTTTAATGTAACGAGCGGTGACGCAGTGGCGGCATATGATGGACTTTTAGATAAAGCTAAAAGATATGTGATATACATAAAGCCAGAAACTTTTATTGTTGTTGATGACTTAAAAGGTAAAAACGGCAAAAAATCGAATTTTGAATTTTGGTTAAATGCACAGGAGAACGTTAGTCTTTATGAGAACCATAAAGGTGGAAGAATTGTGCAGGGCGATGCGGCACTGGATGCTAAGGTTCAGTATCCCGAAAAAATAGAAGGATTTTATAGTGATTTATTTTCCGGATCTGATTTAATTGGATTTAAGCCTAAGTTTGATTTCGAAACCGCACCAATTCAAAAACGTGTATGGTTCCAAACAGAAAAGTTAGCACAAACAAAAATGGTGACGACTTTAGATGTTCATAAAGAAGACGAGGCGGCACAATATATTAAGTCTGAAACTTTTGACGATTACATTAAAATGCAGTTCGAAGATGGTACTTATGTATAT
>JAVXFE010000081.1:0-4747 GCA_036658075.1 Oscillospiraceae bacterium | reverse complement strand
CAAGCGATAAAGATGAAATAACGGTTGAAAATATGAAGTTTAACGGTGTCGCATTGGTCGTAAACGAGAATTCGATAATGCTTGTAGACGGTAAAAGCCTCAGCGTTGACGAAAAGCTTGTTATGCAGTCAGATGTACCTGTATCAATTGCAAAAGGCAAAGATGAACTTTCGATTTCCTCAATCACAAAAGATGCAAATGTAAGCGTTTCTATACCAAACACCACCGCTATGCGTGATGAAAAGGGTAGAGCGATTGAATCAGCGGATAGCGGAGTTGGAATTACATGGAATCAAAATGGCGAAAACGGAGAGTTTAAAATGTATCCGGGGTCGTACAACTTAATCTTAAACAACAAATTTGAGGCAGGAAAGATTCTTTCTACAAAGCCTGCAAATGTGAAGATTAACGGAAAAGATACTTCTGTTAACATGGAATATTATAAAGACCATGACGGAAAGTTGTGTGCAAGAAGTGAGTTGTCCCTTGAAAACGGTTTTTATTATATTGATGACGCTACAAAAGGTCTGTCAATCAGGAATTGTTCATTAGGCGACGTTTTGGTAGCAAATAGTAAAGAGGAAATTAGCGTAAAAGATTTAGAAAGCCTTGACGTGGAAATTAAATTAGAGTTAAACAGCTTAGCTCCAGGGAAAATGAAGGTTTCTACCGAGCGTAACTCTAATGCGGCGAAATCGAAATGTGATGTCGTAGTGGAGGCGGAAAACTTTAAAAAGAAACTCGGAAACGGTGTGGCATATAATACAAGAAGTTTCTTGTCGGGCGGTGCAGGCATAACTGAATTTAACGTGTCGGGCGACTAGATGTCCCGGAAGATGGCGAATATGACATTGTTATCAGATATGTTTCGTGGGATGGAACTAATATTAGACCCGCTGGAACCACTCTTGCGGAAAAACCTCTCAAAAAAGATTATAAGCTAATACGTTTCTTTAAATTAGGTGATGAAAAGGATGAGTTTGTGGCACCTATGACTGGAAGTTATGGTTCAGCAGAGGAAGAGTGGGCGGCTTTGAGAGTTCACAGTAAGGCACAACTTAAAAAAGGAGAAAATGAATTAAAAATCTGGGCAAAAAGTGGATTATGGAATATTGACTGGATTGGACTTGTGAAGTCTGACAAATGATAAATGTAGGACATATGGGGATTGGCGATGGGAAGAATAACCATTGCCTCCCTGTGTCCTATTATTTTGCAAGTTTTTGCAGCAAAGGAGGGATTTTTATTGAAAAATAACGAATGTAACAAGGTTTATTTTATAGTAATAGTGAAATATACAATATTTGGAATGGCGTGTTTGTTTACAAAAAAGCTGCTTGAAAACATTTCTATGTTTGATTTGCTTGCATTTCGATTTTTGATAGCGGCACTAACTTTTGAATTATTTAGAAGATTTAAACTGGTTAACATAAATTTAAAAGGAAAAAGCTTGAAGAAAATTATTCTTATATCGTGCCTTATGCCTATTGGATATTATGCACTTGAGACATTAGGGCTAAAGTCAACTTCAACCTTGATGACCGGAATTATATGCTCACTTATGCCAATTATTACAGTGTTTTTAGAAACCTTAATCTTAAAAGAGAAGACAAATATGCGTCAAAGAGTATTTATTATTATAGGAATCATAGGCGTAATATTTATTACGATAATGAGTAACACCTCAGGCGAAAAATCATCACTTATTGGCATGCTGTTTATTTTCTTGGCCCTGCTTTGTGAAGGATTTTACAATATTTTTTCTCGGGAAGAATCAGCAAAGTTTGACCCTATGGAAATTACTTATGTAATGATGTGGTTTGGTGCTATTGGATTTAACTTAATAAATGTGTGTATTAGAATGGCAAATCATACTATATTGAGCTATTTTACACCATTGCTTAATTCCTCTAATGTTGTTAGCCTATTATATCTAGGCGTTTTGTCGTCCGGTGTTGCATATGTAATGTATAATTATGCACTTTCAAAAATCCCTGCGTCATCAGTAAATGCATTTGCCGGAGTGGTTACGGTGGTAACGATACTTTCAGGTGTGCTTTTAAATAACGAAAAATTCTTATGGTTTCATGCTATTGGCGGAATATTGATTTTGCTAGGTGCATGGGGAACTAATCATTTTAGAGCTGTATATAAATTGGAAGAGAAAGTTCAAAAAAGGGTAGTAGAACAGGAACAGGTTCGTTTTTAAATTATTAAAGGGAGGAAATATTCTATGAAGATATTGATTACACTGCCCGAGGGCGAAATAAGAGATACGTTTTTTACACAAGAATATATGGATAGGGTGAAAAGTTATGGTGAGCTTATATGGAACGATAAAGGAAGAGCGTTTACGAAGGCAGAACTTATTGAATCCGCTAAAAATGCAGATGTAATCATGACGTGTTGGGGAACTCCTAAGATTGATGATGACATAGTGAAAGGGGCAAAACAGCTGAAGGTAGTTGCACATTTGGGCGGAAGTGTTGCACCATATGTCGAGCAAGAAGTCTTTGATTCAGGCGTGAAGGTTGTTAGTGGAAATGATTATTTTGCAGAATCCGTAGCAGAAGGTGTGATTGCATATGCACTATCTGCACTTAGAGATATTCCATATTATAGTGAAAGACTTAAAAATAAAAGAGATTGGTACAAGGGATATAATAGAGGGATTATGGATAGAAGCATAGGAATTGTAAGCTTTGGGGCTATTTCTAAAAAGCTTGCTAAAATGCTTGTGCCGTTTAGAGTGAACATAAAAGTTTATTCGAGAAATATTTCAGACGAGGTCCTTAAAGAATATAATATGAGTCGTGCAAGCCTTGAAGAAATTTTTTCTACATGTGATATTATTTCTATTCATACGGCACTTAATGATAAAACCCATCATATGATTGACAAAAATCTTCTAAGCATGATTAAACGTGACGCACTTTTTATAAACACTGCACGTGGTGGCGTTATTGATGAGAAAGCATTAATAGAAGAATTAAAAACCAACCGTTTCAAGGCTGTTTTGGACGTATTTGAGGTTGAACCGTTACCTATTACAAGCCCACTTTATGATCTTGAAAATGTCATTATTATGCCACATATGGGTGGACCCACAATTGATAAAAGACAATTTATTACGCTTGGATTATTAGAGGATATAAAGGGTTATATGGAAAACGGTACAGTTCTTAAACATGAAATTTCAAAAGAGCAAGCAAGGCAAATGTCTACAAATTAATAGGTGAACGCTATGAATAATCTTATGTATATAGATATAAAAAAGTTAGCACATGGAGCAATTACTGTGTATAAAGATTCAGAAGACTATGTGTTTTTTCAAAGGTTTAGTGACGAACAAATGAAGTTTTACAAAGATTCGGGTGGTTATTATGAGCAGATGAGCAAATGCCAGGCAGGAATTTTTTTGAGTTTTTACACCGACGGAAATTATCTGGAATTTGAATATTCTTGCACTGATACAGAAGATGCAAAATCTTCTATTGACTTATATGTAGACGATAGTTTTTCATCTACATATGATATAACAAACACCAAAAAAGCTAAAATTAAAATTCAACTTCTTTCATTAAATGAACAGTCGAATAATGAAAAAAACATGAAAAAGGTGACTCTGTATCTTCCACCGCTTGCATGTATAGGGATAAAAAATTTTTGCATTGATGCTAAATATGTGGAGAAGATAGAAGAAAACCCAACAAAAATGCTGTTTTTGGGTGATTCCATAACACAAGGAATGTATGTAACCCACGCTTCATTTACGTACCAATCGGTATTAACACGCCTTTTGGGGGTTTCTGGAATCAATCAAGGGATTGGTGGATTTATGATAACACCAGAAATCTTAAACGGCTGGGAAAATGCGTCGCCAGATGTTATTTTAGTTGCATATGGCACAAATGATTGGTATTTTAGAGATGATTTAAGCAGATTTAAAGAGGATGTTTATATGTTTTTTAATAGATTAAGCGAGGTGCATTCGAAAGCTAAAATTTATGTCGTTACACCTATATGGCGTGGAGATTTCGAGAAAATCGGGAAAATGTGCAGCTTAAAAGAGGTTTCGCTTATCATTAAAGAAAATGCTTTAAAGCATAAAAATATGGTGGTGATTGATGGAATAAAATGTTTTCCGCATAATGCCGAGTTTATGGAAGATGGTTATTTGCACCCAAACGACATGGGATTTTTATTGTATGCATGCGAACTTTTAAAACAAATACGAGTGTAGATAGGAGCAAAAAATGATAAAAATAGGAATTGTAAATATTGACACCTCGCATCCTTTAGAATTTGTAAAAAGCATGGTAGGGGATGACCGCTGTAAGTTTATTGGAGTATACAACGACGGTTTTAGGGAAAATGATGAGGTTGACGCCTTTTGTAAAAAATTTGACATAAAGAAATATGATGATTTGAGTTCACTTGTAAAAGATGTGGATATTGGATTTATTCAGGGTTGCAACTTTGATAAGCATGTATCATTTGCAGAATATTTCTTTAAGGAAAACAAGCCTGTATTTTTGGATAAGCCAATGGTTGGAAACTTATCGGACATTGAAAAGCTAGAACAATACGCAAAGAGCGGAAAGATAATTTTAGGAAGTTCTTCTGTTAGATATTGTGATGAGATTTTGGAATATAAAGGAGAAAAGCAAGGGAAAGTTCAAAATGTTTTTGCCACTGTTGGAGTGGACGATTTTAATTATGCGATTCACATTGCTGAAGGGGTATG
>JAVXFE010000080.1:0-8478 GCA_036658075.1 Oscillospiraceae bacterium | reverse complement strand
ACCAAAAAAACGGGACGATGTGGGCATCGTCCCCTACAGATTGTCAACAAACATGTAACATATTTGTAACGCACACGTGTATTGTAATGTCCCGAATGTGCAAATATTCCGAATTTATAATGGTTGGCGTGATATAAAACGGGACGAATGTGAAATCAACCAAAAAAACGGGACGATGTGGGCATCGTCCCCTACAGATTGTCAACAAACATGTAACATATTTGTAACGCACACGCTTTCGGTTTCGGTTAATTTCTGTTCTATCCATAAAACCCTGTACATATATATCTAATAAACGATTGCAAAATGGAAGGGGTATTATATGGATAACAATATTTACAGTGACATTGCCAAACGCACCCAAGGCGATATTTATATAGGTGTCGTGGGACCTGTGCGAAGTGGTAAGTCTACATTTATTAAGAGGTTTATGGATTTGGTGGTTCTACCGAACATTGAAAATGATTACAAACGTGAACGTGCAATGGACGAACTACCCCAAAGTGCAGGCGGTCGAATGATTATGACAACCGAGCCTAAGTTTATACCAAACGAAGCGGTGGAGATTTCGTTCGGAAACACCACTTCTTGTAAAATGCGAATGATTGACTGTGTCGGCTATATTGTCCCAAGTGCTTTGGGTCATATAGAAGATGACATGCCTCGAATGGTTCGGACACCGTGGTCTGACGAGCCTATGCCGTTTGCAAAAGCCGCCGAAATGGGTACCGAAAAGGTGATAAGCGAACATTCTACCGTTGGGGTTGTGGTTACCACAGATGGAACGATTACCGATATCCCCCGTGAAGATTATATCGAGGCGGAAAGCCGTGTTATCAGCGAACTTTTAGCCCTTAAAAAGCCTTTTGTTGTGATTATGAACACCACAAAGCCAAGCTCGCCAAAAGTCCTTGAATATTCAAAAGAATTAGAGGAAAAATGGGGCGTTAAGGTTCTTCCTCTAAATTGCATGAGCATATCTGCTGAGGACATCAGCGACATTATGGAAAAGGTTTTGTTTGAATTCCCACTAAAAGAATTGGGTATAAACATTCCGGGTTGGGTCGAAAGCCTCCCTGAAACGCACCCTTTGCGTGTCGGTATCCGTGAAACCGTTTTAAACGCCATACCTAATATATTTAAGATTTCAGATGTGACAAGTTTGCCAAAGACTTTAGCGGATTATGAATATATCGAAGGTGCAACAACAAAAGGTATCAACGCAGGCGAGGGGGTCGCATTACTCGATATTCTCGTGCCTGACGAGTGCTTTTATCAGACTGTACATGACGTGTCGGGGTTTGAAATTCGTGATAAGCAGTCCCTAATGACGCTTATGCAGGAGCTTTCAGATATAAAGCATAAGTATGATAAGATTTCCGCCGCCTTAACCGAGGTAGCCCAAAAAGGTTATGGAATAGTCTCACCGGGTATTGACGAATTAACGCTTGAAGAACCCGAAATTGTAAAACAAGGTAGCCGTTTTGGGGTAAGGCTAAAGGCAAGTGCGCCGTCAATACATATGATACGTGCGGACATACAAACGGAAGTTAGTCCCATAGTAGGAACAGAAAGGCAGTCTGAAGAGTTAGTCCATTATCTTTTAAACGAGTTCGAACAGGACCCAAAAAAGATTTGGGAGTCAAATATATTCGGTAAGTCGCTCCACGAACTCGTAAACGAAGGACTTCATAACAAGCTAAACCGAATGCCTGAAGACGCACAAATGAAGCTTCAGGAAACCCTTCAACGTATTATTAATGAAGGAAGTGGTGGCTTAATTTGTATAATCCTTTAAATCACATTCCAACAGAATGCGTGTATTCAGTAGGAGTCATGCCCGTTATCTTTTTAAATTTCCGTGAAAAATAGTGAATACTGTCAAAGCCTAAAAGCTCTGCAATTTGGGTTAAATTGTAATTGCCTTCTCGAATAAGTTTTTTTGCATGTCGGATTTTTAAAATATTATAGTATTGCATAACGCCCATGTCAAAGCGTTCTTTAAAGACTTTTTTCAGAGTGGTACCGCTAAGCCCGAAAAACATTCGGATATCGTCAAAGGTTAAAGCTTGTCCAATGTTAACGTCCAGATATTCTAAAATGTTCTCTATCATAGAGTTATCGTTGTTCTGTGACAGAGCAGAAAGCGACATTTTCGAAGGAGTTTGACTGCTATTTGTGCGATACATAGAAATTAAGAATTGCGTTAAATTTAACAAAATCATTTGTTCAGCACCAAAAATCGGAGCTTTAACACGTGCGAGTTCTTTTGTAAAGGGGTCACCAAGTGGCGAAGAAAACGCCAAGGTGGTCTCTTTCATTATGTTTGATAAAAAGTTCTTTTGTTCAGACGTGACAGTCAAAACCTTTTTCTCGAAAAACGACATAGCCTTTGACTTGCACACAAAGGAGATTATGACAAGATTCGGTGCCACTTGACCGTTTGCACAAACGTTATGGAACTCGTTTGGTTTGTGAAATGCGATTTCGCCTTGGTTTAGTCGAAAAATGTTTTTTTCGGCGATAATATCAATCGACCCTTTATCAACATAAACCATTTCCCAAAAGTCGTGGTTTTCTCCTGTAAAAACGTAGTCTTTATTATATTCAAAATAATGCAGAGTAACAATATTTCGAATAATTATTTCTTGTTTAAGTCGTGTAGGCATGTATTCCATATGAAAAGCTCCTATCTTATATGATATTTATTTCATTATATCACGATATGTCTAAAAATGCAAATAAACTGACCAAATTTGCAAATTAATTTATATAAATACGTGGTATATTATAAGCATAAAACATGTAAGGGGTGGTTAATTATGAACATTTTAGTTACAGGTGGTGCAGGATATATCGGAAGTCACACGGTTGTTCAACTTTTAAACCAGGGCGACACGGTATGCGTTGTAGATAATTTATCCAACAGTAGTGAAGTTGCAATTGACAGAGTTCGTGAAATAACAGGTAAGGATTTAACTTTTATAAAAGCGGATTTGCTCGATTATGACGACATTGATAAAATCTTTAATGAGAATAACTTTGACGCTGTTGTGCATTTTGCAGGGTTAAAAGCTGTCGGTGAGAGTGTAGAAATTCCTCTTAAATATTATCACAATAACATTACAGGCACATTAAACCTTTGTGAAATTATGGCAAAGCATAACGTAAAACGTCTTGTGTTTAGCTCATCTGCAACGGTATATGGTGACCCGGCAAGCGTTCCAATAACTGAAGATTTCCCTCTTTCTGCTACAAACCCATATGGACAAACAAAGTTAATGATTGAATATATCTTAAAGGATTTATATAAATCCGATAACTCATGGGACATTGCCATTCTTAGATATTTTAACCCAGTCGGTGCAGATGTCAGCGGTAAAATCGGTGAAGACCCTAACGGAATCCCCAATAACCTTGTTCCATATATTTCACAAGTCGCAATCGGAAAGCTTGAATGCCTTTCGGTATACGGTGACGACTATGATACTACCGATGGAACAGGCGTGCGTGATTATATTCATGTATGCGACCTTGCAACGGGGCATTTAAAGGCACTTAAAAAGATTTCAAAGCCGTGTGGCGTGGTTATTTATAACCTAGGAACTGGAAACGGCTATAGCGTTTTTGAAATGATACACGCTTTTGAAAATGCAAGTGGACATACAGTGAAATATAAAGTTACGGATAGACGTGCAGGCGATATCGGAGAATGCTATGCGGACTGTTCAAAGGCACTAAACGAACTCGGATTTGAAGCGAAACTAGACCTAAACGACATGTGTACAGATACGTGGAGATGGCAGGAGGCGAACCCAAATGGATACAAAAATTAGTACAACCCTTATAGTTATGGCGGCAGGCATGGGCAGTCGATTTGGCGGACTTAAACAGATTGAGCCTATAGGCAAGAACGGTGAAATCATTATTGATTTTTCAATATATGACGCAAAGGCGGCGGGATTTGACAAAGCTGTTTTTGTAATTAAGAAAGAAATCGAAGATGAGTTCCGTGAAGTTGTTGGAAAGAGAATTGAAAAAATGATTGATGTCGAATATGCTTTCCAAGACATTAACGATATCCCTGCTGAATTTACAGTTCCAAGCGACCGCACAAAGCCGTGGGGTACAACGCAAGCTGTTTTATGTACGAGGGACGTTATAACGACACCGTTTGCAGTAATTAACGCTGATGATTATTATGGTGCAAGTGCCTTTAAGGTTATGCATGACCAGCTTGTTTCAAGTTCTGAAATTTGCATGGTGGCTTTTGACCTTGAAAAAACTTTAACCGAGAACGGAAGTGTCTCACGTGGGGTTTGTGAAATCGAAAACGGCTATCTAAAAAGCGTGGTTGAACATACCGCTATTATGAAAGATAACGATTTTAAGCCTGGCACAGTTGTCTCTATGAACATGTGGGGATTCCCTTTATCCATCTTTGACGAACTCGAAAGAGAATTTATAAAGTTCCTTAAAGTTGACTTAAACACTGAAAAAAGCGAATGCTTTTTACCGACAATTGTTGACAACATGATACAAAGCAAGGGCGAAAAAGTCAAGGTTTTAACCACGCCTGATAGATGGTATGGCGTGACATATAAAGAGGATAAAGAGATGGTAGCCACGGCTATTAATAAACTCATGGAGGACGGATTGTATGACGGGATATAACTTAAAGGAGATTGTGAGACAGTTTGACATAATTCACGATGTCCTTCCATATGGCGATGGACACATTAACGACACGTACGTTGTAAACACAGCTAAGCGTTTTATTTTACAACGTATAAATTCAGATGTTTTTAAAAGACCTGACCAAGTTATGAGCAACATTAAACTTGTAACAGAGCATTTGCGTGCTAAAATTTTAGCATGTGGTGGCAACCCGGAAAGGGAAACCTTAACGGTTATTCCAACAGTAGATGGCAAAGATTTTTACAAAACTGAAGATGGGGAATACTTCAGAATGTACGCATTTATTGAAGGTGCCAGAACATATCAAATCGTTGAAGAACCACGCCATTTTTACAACGCCGCACGTGCTTTTGGACGATTCCAAAAGCTGTTGGCTGACTTCCCTGCAACGGACTTATATGAAACTATCCCTGATTTTCACAACACGCCTAAACGCCTTGAAAACCTAAAAAAGGCTATTAAAGAAGATAAAATGGGAAGGCTATCTAGCGTTAAAGCTGAAGTTGACTTTGCACTTGCGCGTGAAAAAGACACGCCACTTATTACAGACGCTATCGCTGACGGTTCGGTTCCGCTTAGAGTTACGCATAATGACACGAAATACAATAATGTCATGATTGATGATGAAACAGGGGACGCAATTTGCGTTATTGACCTTGACACAGTTATGCCCGGTTCTCTTTTGTATGATTATGGCGATTCTTTGCGGTTTGGGACAAACCCTTCTGATGAGGACGAGCGTGATTTAAGCCTTGTTTATTCTGATTTAAACCTTTTTGAGCATTTTACACGTGGGTATCTTGAAGAGCTAAATGATACATTAACCGACCGTGAAGTTGAACTTTTACCTATGTCGGCAAAGTTGATGACTCTTGAATGCGGAATGCGATTTTTAACGGATTATTTAGAGGGCGACACATACTTTAAGACTCACCGTGATGGACAAAACCTTGACCGTACACGCACACAATTTAAAATTGTAGCCGATATGGAAAGCAAAATGCAAGATATGGCAGACATAATTAAAGAAATACGTAAAAAGTAAAAATACCTACAAAAGCACGCTCCAACTGTTGATAAAAATCATCAGTTGGTGCGTCTTGTTAATTTATTGAACTTAATTAAAAAACTATATGAGAAAGAGGTAATTTTATGTTTAAGAAAAGATTAGTTTCGTCTGCATTAGCTCTTATGATGCTTATGACCACAGTTCCTACGCTCATATTTGGAGCAGATTCTACAAACTATGCGACACGTGGTGAAGTTGTTGATATGCTCGTTGGTGCATGTGACGATTATACCGGTGCTAAAAGCGAGGATATAATTAAAGGATATGAGGACGGTAGCATATGTGAAGACCAAAACATAACTAGGGCAGAGAGCTTTGTTATGCTTAGCCGTGCATTTGGCACTCTTCCTACTCCTGTCGGAAACGACCTTGTAATTATGCCACGAGATGTTTCGTTTACTGAAGTTCCTGATTGGGCAGTCGACGATGTAAATAAACTAATAGAAGCTGGAATAGTTCTAGGCACAGACGATGGCGGACTACATGCGGACGAAAACGTTACTACTGAACAAATGATGATTATGATTAGACGGGTATGGGGTCTTTTTGGAACAAACTTAAAAGACGACTTTTATAAAACGGTAAACAAATCACTTTTGGACAACAGTGTAATAAAAACAGGAAAAGCTTCTACATCCACCGTTGAAAAAGTCTCAAATGAAAACACTGAAAAAGTGGACGCTATTATCAAAGAAATGCGTGAAGGTACGTTTGAAGAAGGCAGTCACGAACAAAAGGTTTCAAATTTCTATAATAGCATAATGGATATAGAGACTCGAAATAAAATGGGAGTTAAGCCTATCCAAAAATATATAGATGATATTGACTCCGCAAAAACCATTAAGGATTTGTTTGATACACAGGCGACTGCTATAAACGATTTGGGCAAGACGACCCTCATGGATTTCGTTGTTATGGCCGACCTCTCAAACAACGTGGTGAACTCAATCTATTTAGGTCTTCCAGAGACAAGCTTAACTAAAGAGGAATATGCCGCTGAAATTGGAGATAAACAACAGGCGTATATTGATTATATCGCAAAGTTTTTAACCTTTGCCGGTGAGACTTCAGAGGACTCTCTTAAACATGCGAACATGCTTTACGATTTCGAAAAAGAAATCTCGAAAGCTTCTTTAAACGTAGAGGATTATAGCAATGTTGATAAACTCAACAATAAATACACCCTTGATGAATTAAAGGCTGTATTCCCAGGAGTGGATATCGATCAAGTTTTAAAGGATTGTGGTATAAAAACTCCAGAATTTGTAGTAGTTACAGACACGGGAATGACAAAACTTTTCGGTGAATATTTAAACGATGATAACCTTGAAATTATTAAAATAGTTTCAAAAAATAACTTACTTCAGACGTATGGCCGTTTTTTAGATGAACGTTTTGCAGACGCAACATATGAATATAAAAAAATATCTCGTGGAATAGAAGGAAAAACGACTAATGAAGAATTCGCTTCAGATGAAACCCAAAATCTAATGTCTGACTATCTAGGTGAAATTTATGTGAAAAGATATTTTTCAGAAGAGGCAAAAAAAGATGTTGAATCCATGGTATCAGAATTCCTTTCTATATTTAAAGGTCGGATTGAAACCATTGACTGGATGAGCGATACCACTAAGGAAATGGCACTAAAAAAGCTTGAAACCATGAAAGTTAATGTTGGCTATCCTGACAAATGGGAATCGGTTTGTGACACTATAGATATCGAAGGCCCATCAAATGACAAAAACACCTTTTTTGAAAATACGGCTAAGATTAAAAAAGCAAAGTTGGCAAAGTCGCTTGCACAGCAAGGTCAGCCTGTTAAAAAAGATGCCTGGGGAATGCCTATATACATGGTTAATGCGTTTTATAACCTAACCACAAACGCTATAGTTTTCCCGGCAGGGATTTTACAGTCTTCGTTTTATGATGTTAATAACTCCCGTGAGCAAAACCTCGGCGGAATCGGTACAGTAATTGCCCACGAAATCACGCACGCTTTTGACAATAACGGAGCGAAGTTTGACGAAAAAGGTAATGCTGCAAACTGGTGGACAGAAGAAGATTATGAAAACTTTAACGCCCTTTGTGAAAAGGCTATCGATAAATTTGCAAACGTTGAAGTGGCTCCGGGGATTGTTTCTAATGGTAAGCTTACTTTAAGCGAAAATATTGCCGATATGGGCGGTTTATCTTGTGCTTTAGAAGCAATGAAAAACATAGATAACCCAGATTACGACATATTCTTCAGACAATATGCTGAAATTTTCTGCCTGAGTGGCAATCGTGAATATATGACCCAGCATACACAAATGGACGTGCATAGCCCAAGTAAGAATAGAACAAATATAACTGTTTCGAATTTTAATGAATTCTATGAGACATATGGCGTAAAAGAAGGCGACGGAATGTTCGTTGCCCCCGAAAATAGACTTATGATTTGGTAAAACTAAACCCCCTAGCAATGGTGATTGCTAGGGGGTTTAAAGTTAAATACGTAATCAATATGAATACTATAATAATTATAAAATTATATCAAGCATTTGCATGAGGTTATCGATTTTATAATCGCACATGTCGCTCATTCCTGCTTGGTCAATATTTCCGCCTGAAATACCAACGCATGAAAACCCAGCAAGCTTTATAGAAACCACGCCTGCGGAACTATCTTCAATTCCAATCACCTTATGTCGGTTTTCAAATGGAATATTAAG
>JAVXFE010000079.1:0-8525 GCA_036658075.1 Oscillospiraceae bacterium | reverse complement strand
AGTATTTGAAGATGACCACTGTACAGTAGTGCCCGAGCTTAACGTTTTTGGCAAGTTGATTTTTCCGCCTTCAACGCCACCGCCCGTTACATCAATCTGATTTGCAGTGTATTTATCGTTTTTCACGCCATCTTCAAGCATTTTGTCAATCTCATCATCATATGATTTTAAGATACTATGAATCTCATTTACGCTTTGAGAAAACTTTTTATCATTTTCATTTTCTGTATATCGAATAACAATTTTTGATGTGTGGTTTGAATGGTTTTTACATTCTTTAGAACAAAGATTTTTACCGTTTGCTATCCCTTCTATTGAATCATATATCAGAACGTTAAATTGCTTATGCGTACTATTTAAGACGTTGCTCACACCATCTGTCACATTCAAAGATACCATGGTGTTTACTGCTGCATCTCCGCCTGAAAACGTTCCTTGACCTAATATGCGAAAATCCCATGGCTTAAAATCTTTACCGGCATCATTAAAGGTGTTCCAACTTGGAGCCGCTTCATCTGTCCACGTCCCCAATTTTGTTGCCGCTTCATCGTTGTCAACATATGCAAAATTTGCATCACGTGCCGTTCCGTTGTTATGAATGTTAATACGTACTTCGGCATCGGTAACAGCGGCTCCGCTAGGAAGTTCAATTTCGCTTAAATCATAGCGATACAAAGGTACTCTTTCTTTAATTAATACAACATTCCCATTTGCATCTAATTCTACCGCACTTCCTCCAATGATTGTGGAATCTGCGGTACCAAAAGCGTCGCCTGCCTTATTTGCTTGTAAAAACGAATCCGCCGCAACGTCAAGTTCAACATATCCCTTTTTAAAGACGTTTATATTTATGACAAAGTCTTTTGAAACCTCCGGTTCTCCAATCTTTATCGTTACAGTGATTGGCACAATAACTTTATCCTCTGGATAATCGTACGGAGGCAATGTTACGACAGCGTTTCCTGTCGCATCGACGTTTATCACATTTGTGTTTTGACTCATATAAGAAATTACGCTCTTGTTTATTTCTCCGCTAATAGGTAAAGCAAAATTTTTCAAATGTATGCTATTTTCAAACTTTTGAGCTAATTTTTCAAAATCAATTTCAATTTTATCTTCAGGTGTAGGAACCTTTTTCATTATTTTAAATTTATAGACACGTGATAGTTTTTCGTCTCCATTTGAAAAGTTTCCCAAAAGCGTTACAACAGCATCGTCTTCTTCAAAAAGAGGTTGCACAACTTTCCCTGTATTATCCAAATGAACAGTGTCAGAAGAAGCCCATTCAACGGTTGTGTTATTGATTTTTTCAGGAAGATTAATATCCGTTTTTATATCAATTTGATTTTTTGTTGCCACATCTAAGTCAGCTTCCAAAAACTTAGGTAAAACGCTGTTTGTATCTTGTACGACCTCATTTAAGTTTGCATTATTCACATCATATTCAACCAAAAGTTTTGGCATACGATTATCGCCATGAGCTGGTTTGTTACACTCTTTTGTACAAAAATCTTTATTAAGAGCGTTAACTTGTGTGTTGGTTAAAAAAATGTTAAGTTGCTTTGATGTTGAATTTTGGATAACCTGTGCGCCCTCTGTCACATCTAGGTCTAATTGTTTTCCTGTTCCATATGGAATATCCACTTTTCCTAATATTCGGCAATCCCACTGATTTTCATCACTATATTTCTTAAAATCGCCATAGCACAAGTCCTTATCTTTCCATTCGCCCCATGCATCCGAATTTTTTGCATTTAAATATGAATAGTATGCAGGACTTGAATTATTTCCGTGTGTAGTGAGCGTTACAGTCGCTTTTCGAATTATAGCCCCACTAGGAAGGTTTAAAGCATTTAAGTTAAAACGATAAACAGGCGTTCTATCATCTAAATAGGAAACGTTTCCATATGTATCAATGACCGCTTTCGCACTTTTGCCATAAACCGCACTTGCGCCTGTGCCTCCTTTATTTCCGGAATTGTCAGCACGCATGTGACCATCTGAGGTATTATTAGAAGAAGGGTCGCCAACAAGCTCTGCCGTTTGCCCTGAAAGTTTACTTATGCGTTCTTGTTCAATGTTAAAAAGCTTTGTGGCATCCTCGATTTGTTCTTTTGTAAACTCATCTTTTTTATCCAAAGTTTCTGACTCTTCTTTATTATTAGGCTTGGTTTCACCAATTAAGCTTTCAAAAATTCCATTCGCTGCCTCGTCCACGTTTTTTTCGCTTCCATTAATATTCTCATTAATATTCTCATTAATATTCTCATCATTTGAAACGGTGGATTTTTGACTATTTGACTCGCTTGATGTTATGGCTTGTTCCACATTCTCATCTTTTTTTGCCATTTCAGCATATCCCACAAACGGTATTGTAGATACTAACATCGTAGACACGACAAATGATGACACAATCCGTTTTATTGTTTTATCTGTCAAACTTTTCACGTTAACTCCTCCTAAGGAACTCATTTTTTTATTAATATTATCATACAACAGTTTAAAATAAACTGCAAGTTCGTTTTTTAATCAAATATATGTTATACGCATGAATTATGAATAAATGCCGTGTTAAATGGTTTTTTTGTATACGTTTTTGCACTTAGTATTTGTTAAAACAAAATATAAAGACACCCGAACATAGATAAAAGCGACTCCTAAAAGTCGCTTTTATCTAAATCATATAAATTCTACTATTTGCCATATTTCTGATTTAAAAAATCTTGAAGCTGTTGTTTTATTTCCGATCGAACCTTTTCAAGTCCAAATTTACGTGCGCTCTGATTAACGCTACTTATATCCTCTATTGGATTTTCACAAAGTCCATGTGCTAACTTTGTGCTAAGCTCTTTGGATAAAATATTAATCTTATTAAGCTCTAAAATTACATTTGAATCATCAAAAACAAATCCCGAAAGAGGGCTAAGGTCGTATGTCTCAATATCTGTCGCATATTCGTTGTATTTTGTAACCCATTCTGGTGCGTCGACATATTTGCGTGTCATAGTTGGATTCGCCGTAAGCAAATACGGCGACAAATAATACATCTCTGAAAAATTGTGGTCCTTTGGATATTTAAATCCTGTATCCCCGACCTTTTCCCAATCCTTGCCTTCTATTCCATATTCAAATAAATCATGATTATCACGGCTTTCAAATAGCCAATTCATAAACTCTATAGCTTTTTCGGGATTTCGTGCATTTTTCGGTATACATATATAGTTCCAAGCCGAAAACGTAGAAGAAAACCCATTTTTTTCAAAATTCTGTGTCGGTTTAAATCCCGGGAAATATTCAAGCCACGCCTCTGGGCAATTCTTCTTTAATTCCCTTTCAATAGAATCAAATTCATCAATCATTCCTAAAATCGAGGCCGATTTATTTCCTATCAACAAGCTATTTGGATATTTTTGGTTAATTGAGTCATGCTCCAAATATTTTGCCCATTCTTTTCCAAGTATTGATTTTTCATAATCGGGAGTATTATACGGAGCTGGGAGTGATGCGAATTCCGACGCAGGGTCACCATCAAAAACCAGCCCTAATATTTTTTTATTATCTTCTGAAATAGCAACAGTACAAGGCATACCAAGCATGAATTTATATACATGGCTTTTATGTGCATAAATTTCCTTATCTGAATCCAGCAAATGATATAACCCACGTGTATCTCCAACAGCAAGCGGAACCAAGTTTGGTTCGTTTTGAAGTATGGTGTCATAATATTTTTGCAAATCTTCACGAGTTTTTATTACCGGAAGTTTATACTTCTCACGAATATCACCACGTAATATAACGCCCTCAAGCGTCATTTGGTTGAAATCCGTCGCTAAAGGTATTCCATAAATATGATTTTTTATCATGTTTGCCTTTAAATAATCATCACTAAAAGCCGATTTAAGACCCTTATATTTTTCATTTTCAAAATATTCATCAAGTGGCAAATACGCTCCCGAATTTATAAAACTTTTATAATTCACAAATGGTGCATCAAACACCAAATCATATTGTTCACCCGATGTCATCTTTAAAATAAGCTTTTCTTTATAAGAATTTGACGTAACCCAGTCTATATCAAGCTTTATATTCAAAGTTTTTTCAGTTCTTTTATAAAATTCCGCAAGGACTTGAGAAAAACCCTTTGGTTCAGCTCCTCTTAGCATAATTTTTATAGTGCTTTCAGGCATAGCCGTCTCTTTCTTTTTTTCACAGCCCAAAAAGCCACAGCTAAAAGCTAAAATAAGCACTACTGAAACAACTATTTTAAGGAATCTTTTCATCTTTATTTTACACCCCCAAAATATACGAAACATTCCGTATATATCCTGCAGTCATTATTATACACTGTTTTTTAGCATTTGTAAACAGCAAAAATTTGAAAATTTAATACTATAATTAAAAAACGAATACCGACTTAGTGAAAAATATAAGCAATACATAAAAATCAAACTTGTATGCTAATTTTCAAAGTAGTATAATGTGTTTATCTTAATCTTAGGAGGTCATTAATTTGATAAAAAATCCAATACTTAAAGGGTTTAACCCAGATCCTTCAATCATACGGGTAGGCGATGATTTTTATATTGCTACTTCTACTTTTGAATGGTTCCCGGGGGTATGCATATATCATTCAAAAGATTTAAAAAACTGGGAACTCCATTCTACTCCCCTAAATCGTATTTCTCAGCTCGATATGCTCGGCGTTCCAAACGGCGGTGGGATTTGGGCCCCATGTCTTACATACGATAACGGAACGTTTTACCTTGTATATACAAACGTAAAAGAGCGTGGAATGTTCTTTCAAACGGATAATTATTTAGTC
Source organism: Oscillospiraceae bacterium (assembly GCA_036658075.1). Lineage (GTDB taxonomy): Bacteria > Bacillota > Clostridia > Monoglobales > Monoglobaceae > JAVXFE01. The sequence goes on along the minus strand of JAVXFE010000079.1, from coordinate 3,703 downwards.
ACAACGGATGATATAAACTCAAAGTGGTCTGAACCGATATATTTAAATTCCGACGGCTTCGACCCTTCGTTATTTCATGATGATGACGGGAAAAAGTGGTTAATAAACCTGGATAATCACTATAAAGAAGGGCAACGATTTAATGGTTTAACCCTTACTGAATACGACCCCAAAAAGCAAGAAATCATTGGACTTCCTAAAAAAATTTATGAAAATCCCGACACAGAATTGGTAGAGGGTTCACACATTTACAAACGGAACGGTTACTATTATCTTTTAAAAGCACAAGGTGGCACGGGTAGCAATCACAGCGTACAAATGTCAAGAAGCCGAAGTCTTTTTGGCAAATACGAGGACTGTCCATTTATAGTTTTAACTTCACGTGACGACCCCAAAAACCCTCTACAATGTGCGGGTCACGCCGATATTGTAGAAACTCAACATGGCGAATGGTATATGGTTCATCTTTCAACAGAACATATGAAGAATTCTGACACAAGCACAATGGGACGAGAAACATGCATCCAAAAAGTTAAGTGGAACGACGATGGCTGGTTAGAACTATCAGACGGCGGACACAACCCATATAGTTCTGTGGCATCGCCATTGTTGCCGGAACACAAATTCAAATCCGATGTTTTATGTCTATTTAGTGAAGGAAAAATCCCAAAAAAATTTTTCTCGCTTCGTGTACCTTTATCCGAAAAGCAGCTATCCTTAACAGCACGAAAAGGTTATATGCGATTAACAGGCACAAATGGACTAACCTCAAAATTTCAGCAAAGTTTAATTGCACAAAAGCTGTCCGATTTTGCTGGAAGCATATCAACCGAGCTGGAATTTGAACCCGACTTTGAAAAACATATGGCAGGGCTGGTTTGCATTTATGATACAAGTTACTGGTATTACTTGTATATTACTCGCAATACGAAAACTAAAGCAAAAGAACTCGACCTTATAAAAATGAACCACGAAAAATGCGAATTCGTTCTCGAAAATCCAATTCCACTAGATGAAAATGTGCCGATTATCTTAAAAGCGGATATTGATAACGAAATCGTAAACTTCTCATTTAGTTATGACAATGAATTTTTCGCTAAAGTTGGCACTACACAAGATATGAAAATTTTAACAGACGAAAACGTATTTCTTGGATTTAAGGGCACAATGGTTGGAATTTGCTGTCAAGACCTCCACAAAAAAGACAAATATGCCGACTTTAAATGGTTTAAATACGAGAAAAAAGAAATTTAACAAACAGGAGAAAATATTATGTCATATAAAACCGAACTGATTAATTTAGTAGAACAATCAACCGCTTATTTAAAAAGCGAAAGTGCTTTTTACACCACCGCAAATAAAACTGCTCTTTTATCCTTAATAAATCATGCAAAATGCGTTATAGACGGCGAATATTCCGTTCCGTTTGTGCGAAACCGTGAATTTGCACCTGTCCGTGAAGGTGAAGATTTTCTATTCGCAACAGAAAACTTTGCCATGACGCCTAGCTATTTTATGAAAAATTATGGACTAAAGCCTGCCTTTGAATGGTATAAATCAAATCACGTGATGAAAAAACTTAAAAAACAACAAAAAATAACTGAAAATTATGCTCACGAATATAATATAAAATTTGACTTTGACGGACTTTCAGGCGAAATTTTAGGGAAAGAAATTATTAAAACTCTTGATGAGATTTCAAAAAATCGCAATAAAGAATTTAAAAACAACGACCACAATCTCTTTTTTAAAAATTCAGATAAAGATGCGTTTGTAAGCAAGGTTAAAAACGACAAACTTTTAACAGGCGAATACAAAAAGATTGAAGAGTTTTCCAATAAATACACATCTGCAGAAATAAACCTAATCGAAAAGTCAATGTGCATGGATATTGATTATGAAACACTAAATAAATCCTTTTATATTTGGAGCAAAACGGATAAAATTATCACATTTGAAACACCTAAAACTGCTGAATTTGCACGTCTTTCCTTTACTTTATCATCATTAGAAAACGAAAACGACGGCTTAGGTCACGTCTTTATCGATAACGTTAGCGTCTTCCCATCTAAAGGCAGTGACTGGGACATTAAAAACTCGGGCTTTGAAGATTCTCCTAACGGTAAATTCCCGAACCATTGGGAAAGGCTGGTTCTAAGTGGCAACCCAACTATAAAGCCAATTCACGATTATCCTTTTTGTGGAAGTGGAAAAACTTCTTTGCTTATCCAAAACACTTCTGAAAACGACTGTGGTGGGGTTAAATATATCGAACCCATTCCAATCGAGGGTGGAATTTTCAACACTATCTGTTTTGATGCAAAACTTGACGGAAAACTCAAAAAAGGTCTAAAAATCACTATAGAATTTTTGGATATTAATAAGAAAAAAATTGATGAATTTGTATATTATTTTAATAAAAAATCTTCATTAACCACTGCGGATTTTGCACTTAGTATGCAATGTGATGCAATTGTATATATGATGACAAACGATATCGAGTACGCCAAAAAAGCAAAAAAGCAAATTATGTTCATTTTAAATGATTTTTGTCAAGGAATAGAATATTGGAAAATTTATGATTCACGTCCGCAAGGCAGTGATGCCTATGGTGCGGTTCAAGGTGGTCGAATTTTATCCTCACTCATGAGTACATACACTCTTATTTCTGACACGTTTTCAACCGCCGAAAAAAGTGCTATGCTACCATATCTTGAATATTTTGCACCATATTTGCTTGACTTGCGTGACAGGACTGAACTTTCATCTTTTGACTCTCAAGCTGATGCTGGGAATTGGCAAACAGACATGGCGGCAGGAATCGGCTTTTTAATGATGGCAATTCCCGACTTTCCAAACTCCGACATATGGCTAAGCAACGCAAATATGATTCTTAAAAGTCAATTAAAGGAAAACGTACATCATGATGGTTCATGGCCTGAATCTATCCGTTATCACTTTGCGGCACTCTCACGCTTCGCAATATACGCAAAGGTTTTGCTAAATTGCACAGGAGAAGATTGGTTTAAAAACGGTCCGCTTGTTTCCATGTTCCGTTATCCCGCCTTAATGCAAACACCACCATGCAAATTTTTCGATAACAACATCTCTACTCCGAACTTTGGCGACCATCATTTGACAAACGGGAACGAGTTTGCACCGTTTGGGATTTATTGCAGTGACATTGCAAAACTAGACACAAATGTTGCGGACACTTTATATTTAACGTGGTGTCGTGCCGGAAGACCCATGGGTCACTATTGGGGCGAGGCTGTGGCAATCGAAAACCTTTTCTTTATTGGAAGCAACTATACACCAAAAGAAAATGCTCTTGTTTTATCCTCAACAAATGAATTTAAACAGGCAGGAATTACCATTTTTCGAAACGGCTTTGATACCCAAAACGAAGATTATTTTGCCATAATGGCATCACCCGAAAAGGTTTCACATGGTCATTTTGACGAGGGAAGTTTTATTATTTATAAGAATAATACGCCAATAATTATTGACCCGGGCATCGAAGGATATTTTGATAGTACAAAGGATTGGTATGTAAGTTCTTCTGCCCATAACGTTGTACAATTTGAACGAAACGGCGGTAAAAAGTCCACCGCTTCACCCTTTACAATCGACCTTGAAACAACGGATTATAGTGCTTTAGAAGGCTTTAACGACACCGCTAGATGTGCAAAACAAACATCAT
>JAVXFE010000078.1:3517-8576 GCA_036658075.1 Oscillospiraceae bacterium | reverse complement strand
CTCATTTTTAAGTCTTTTATATTGACCATACATAAATCCTATTTCACGGGCGCCAACCCCAATATCCCCCGCTGGAATATCCGTATCCGCACCAATATGTTTCGCAATTTCGGTCATAAAACTTTGACAAAATCGCATAACCTCTCCATTTGATTTTCCTTTTGGGTCAAAGTCGCTACCACCTTTACCTCCACCAATTTGCAAACCTGTAAGTGAATTTTTAAAAATTTGTTCAAATCCCAAAAATTTAACAATCCCTTGATATACAGTTGGATGAAATCGAAGTCCGCCTTTGTATGGACCTAAGGCACTGCTAAACTGAACTCTAAATCCACGATTAACTCGTGTCATTCCTTTATCATCAACCCACGGAACTCTAAAACTTATTACTCTTTCAGGTTCCACAAGTCTTTCAATAAGCCCCACTTTTTCATATTCAGGATGTTTTTCAACAACGGATTCAAGGGATTCAAGAACTTCTTCAACAGCCTGCAAAAACTCAGGTTCATTTAAGTTTCTCTTTTTTACTTGTGTAAAAACCTTTAGCAGATATTCGTTTGTAATAGCCATTTTAAAATCTCCTTCCGCAATATAGAATAGTTGTGATTTTCATTTATATTCTACTTACAAGATTATTATTTGCCATTATTTAAATATTCATGTATAGATTGTGCGGCGGTTTTTCCTGCACCCATCGCTAAAATAACGGTTGCCGCACCCGTAACAACATCTCCACCTGCATATACTCCAATTTTACTGGTGCTTCCGGTTTCTTCTTTTGCCACTATACATCCAAACTTATTAGTTTCCATATCCGGTGTAGTATTTTTTATAAGTGGATTTGGGGTCTGACCTATTGCGATAACCACTGAATCCGCCTCAATATAAAATTCACTTCCTGCCTTTTGAGTTGGTCTACGTCTTCCGGAGGAATCGGGTTCTCCAAGTTCCATTTCAATGCACTGAACTCTCTTAGCCCATCCTTCATTGTCACCCTCAATTTTAAGAGGATTACATAACAGCTTAAATTCTATTCCTTCTTCTCGGGCATGATGCACTTCTTCTCGTCTAGCTGGCATTTCTTCTTCACTTCTGCGATATACAATATATACGTTTTCTGCACCTAATCTTTTTGCACATCTCGCCGCATCCATCGCCACGTTTCCGCCACCAACTACAATTACATTCTTTCCTATATATATAGGCGTATCATATTCTGGAAACTTGTACGCCTTCATTAAATTAATACGTGTCAAAAATTCATTTGCAGAATAGACTCCGTTTAGATTTTCACCTTCCATATTCATGAAAGATGGAAGACCAGCACCTGTTCCAACAAACACAGCGTCAAACCCTTCGCTGGTTAAAAGTTCATCCACAGATAGAACCTTTCCGATAACCATGTTTGTCATAATTTTTACACCTAAATCTTTAAGTTTTTCAATTTCGGCACGAACAATATCCTTAGGCAATCTAAATTCAGGGATTCCATAAACCAAAACGCCACCAGGTATGTGAAAGGCTTCAAAAATAGTCACATCGTAACCTAGTTTTGCAAGGTCTCCCGCACATGAAAGCCCGGCAGGACCTGCACCTACAATCGCCACTTTTTTACCATTTTTAAACGGCTTTTCTGTTTTTGCACTGCCGTTTTTCATGTACCAATCAGCCACAAATCTTTCAAGCCGACCAATAGCCACACTTTCGCCCTTTATTCCACGAACACATAGCTTTTCGCACTGATTCTCTTGCGGACAAACTCGTCCGCAAATAGCGGGCAATGAACTGGTTTCTTGAATTTTCAGATATGCTTCTTCAAACTTTCTCTCTGCTACTAATTTAATAAAATCCGGAATCCAAATCTTTACAGGGCAGCCACCAACGCATGGCTTATTCTTACAATTTAAGCATCTTCCTGCTTCTTCCACGGCCATTTCTTCAGTATATCCCGTAGTAACTTCTTTAAAATTTGTATTCCGTATTTGTGGTTCTTGCTCAGGCATGTTTACCTTTTTAGGGGACATGTTAGGCATTGTTCATTCCCTCCATTCTGCAATGATGTTCAGTAAATGATGCACGTTCTTCTTTTTTAAACATCTTAGAGCGTAATATTGCCTGTTCAAAATCCACCAAATGACCATCAAAATCGGGACCATCAACACATGCAAACTTGGTTTCGCCACCAACCGTTAAACGACATCCGCCACACATCCCGGTACCGTCAATCATCACGGGGTTCATGCTAACGATAGTTTTTATATTAAACTTTTTAGTTAAATCACATACCGCCTTCATCATAACAAGAGGTCCAATCGCCACAACCAAATCATATTTAACTCCTGAATTTATTAACTCTTCAAGCTTGCTGGTAACAAACCCTTTGTTTCCATTTGAACCATCATCCGTCATAGTATAAAGATGTGTACAAGCATTTTTACACATATCTTCAATTATAATTATATCTTTATTTCTAAAACCATTAATCATGTCCACAAAAACGCCCATAGAATTCAGCTTTTTTGCTTGTGGATATGCAATGGCAGTTCCTAAACCGCCACCAATAACAGCTACTTTTTTTACGTTTTCAAAGTGCGATGCAACGCCCAAAGGTCCCACAAAATCCAGTATAGAATCGCCAATTGATAGTTCATTTAAATGTTCAGTGGTTTTTCCAACAATCTGAAATATTATGGTAATTGTTCCGGCTTCTCTATCGAAATCTGCAATGGTAAAAGGTATACGTTCACCACATTCATCAACTCTTAGTATGATAAATTGTCCAGGTTCTGCCTTTTTTGCAATATATGGTGCCTCAACTTCGATTAAAGTAACGCTGGGATTTAAAACTTTTTTATTAACTATTTTATACAATTATTGCACCTCCGTTGATTTCATAGGTTTGTATTTCGTTTCAGTATACCATAAACGCCTTTATTATGCAATATCTTTTTAGGGAAATCATTGATTAAAATTACATATTATAGAGTCTGGTGTATATACCATTTTTATTTGACAACAATTGGTCATGTGTTCCAATTTCTGCAATTTCGCCGTCCGAAATAACCACAATTCGATCACAATTTTTGATTGTTGACAATCTATGTGCAATTATGATTGTAGTTCGGTTCTTAATAACATTTTCAATCGCTTGATGAATCAACCATTCGGTTGTGTTATCTACCGCTGCCGTTGCCTCGTCCAAAATCAAAATTGGTTTGTTTCTTAAAACTGCTCTAGCAATTGAGATTCTTTGCTTTTGACCACCAGATAATTTTATCCCACGCTCGCCAATTATGGAATCGTATCCATGTTGCATTTCAGAGATAAATTCATGTGCATTTGCGATTTTTGCCGCCCTTAATATATCTTCCTCTGTTGGCGACTCGACGCCGTATGCAATATTTTCCTTTACTGTTCCGTGAAACAAAAATACATCTTGTAGCACAATGCTTATGTTATCACGAAGCGACTTAAAAGTGACGTCTTTTATATCCCGTCCGTCAATCAAAACACTACCTGCCGTCGGGTCATAAAACCGTGTTATCAAATTTGCAATCGTGGTTTTTCCACCGCCGGTTTCTCCAATTAAAGCTATTCTTTCACCTTTTTTTATATTTAGTGAAACATTTTTTAGAACTTTGGCACCTTTTTCATACGAAAAATCTATATTTGAAAGAGTTATTTCCCCTTTTACATTTACCAAGTCAAACGCCTCTTCTGATTCAGTTACCTCCGATTTTGTAGCAAACAAATCTAAAACACGTTCTCCTGCTGCAAGCGAATTTTGCAAATCCTCATTAATCCTTGCAAAGGCACTAATAGGGGTTGAAAGTAAATTTAAATATAATACAAATTCGACTATTTCTGCAGCTTTTAATCCATTTGAAGCCGCCAAAATTCCACCAATTCCAATTACTAAAGCAACTCCAAATTGATTAAAAAAGCTAACCATTGGATGAAATATTGCACTTCTTTTTAAAGCTTTTAGATTAAGTTCAGTGAACTCGTCGGACAAATCGCTAACACGCTTATATTCAAAGTCTTGCTTGTTAAAAACTGTAATTTCCTTTATTCCTGATAAGTCATCTTGAACAATTCCCATAAGCTCTGCTGTTTTTTGATGAGCGGTTTTAAACATTGGTCTAACCCGTTTTGCAAAATAGAACGTTGCGACCAAAATTAATGGAATCACCATAGTCACCACTAACGCAAGCACAACGTTTTTCATAAATAAGATTGTCATAATAGTAACAAAAAGCCCCACATCAAGGATAATTTCCGGTCCTGCATGAGCTATTAAAACTTCTAAAACGTTTGTATCTGTAAGGATTTGACTCATAAGTTGTCCCGTTTGCTTGTCCTGAAAAAAGCCTAAAGATAAATTTTGAACATGATCAAATAAGTCAACTCTAATCTTGTTTATACTACACCACGCCGCCTTGTGTGAAAAATAAGCTCTAAGTCCTTGCGTTACAGTTTGTATTGTTGCCATTATTAAAAGTAAAAATCCATATCGAATTGAAATTTCAGCTAGATTTGGAGGAGAACTCTCCACATATGACAAAAATTCACCAATTAAGTTTGGTGCAAAGACTTGAGAAATAACTTGAAAAATCATGCAAATACCAACAATTATAAAACACCATTTGTACTTCTTTGTTAATTTAAAAATACCTATAAAAGCTTTCACTTAAACGCCTCCAAATATTCCTTAACACAACGCAACAAGGACGAGCAAACGCCCGTCCTTGTTGCTATACATAACATTAGTTAACTTCAAGAACCCAACCCATCTCGTCTGGTTTGTTTCCTGTTTGAATGCCTGTGATTGCATCAAATATCCGCTGTGTAACTTGACCGATTTCGTTATTATTGATATGCATAACATTATCGTCCCATTTAAGTTCGCCCACAGGTGCAATAATTGCAGCAGTGCCGGTACCAAAACATTCTTCAAGTTTACCATCTTTATATGCATCCGCAACTTCTTGGATGGACAGTCTCTTTTCAACAACGGGTATATTCCATTTTTTTAATAATTCAATAGCAGACATACGAG
>JAVXFE010000078.1:0-3507 GCA_036658075.1 Oscillospiraceae bacterium | reverse complement strand
TGCCATTTAAAGCAGGTGTAACAACTTGACCGTCAATTTTGAAGAAAATATTCATCGAACCAACTTCTTCAATGTATTTCTGCTCTACGCCATCTAGCCATAAAACCTGTGAATACCCCTTTTCATGGGCAACAACTTGCGCACGAATACTTCCAGCATAGTTACCGCCGGTTTTTGTGAATCCTGTACCACCACGAACCGCACGAACATATTCATCTTCAACGTAGATTCTAACAGGTGCAAGACCTTCCGGGTAATAAAGTCCACTAGGCGAACAAATAATCATAAGCTTGTATGAATTTGATGGGCGAACGCCCAAATATGGATCGGTGGCAATAATAAATGGTCGGATATATAAAGATGCACCTTCTTGTTCAGGAATCCAATCCTTTTCAATCTCAACCAATTGTTTTAAAGCTTCAACGCAAAATGCTTCATCAACTTGTGGAATAGCCATTCTTTCGTTTGAGATATTTAACCTTTCAAAATTCTTTTCGGGTCTAAATAATCGAACATTCCCGGTAGCTGATTTGTACGCCTTTAGGCCTTCAAAAACCTCTTGAGCGTAATGAAAAACCATAGCAGATGGTTCAAGTTCAATTGGCGCATATGGGACAATTCTTGCATCAAACCAACCCTTTTCAACTTCATAATCCATAACAAACATGTGGTCGGAAAAAAAGTGACCGAACGGCAAATTCTTCATGTCTGGTTTTTGTTTTGGCGTTTTAGTTTTTTCAATTGTAATATTCACATCAATCAACCCTCTTTCAAAATCCTATAATTCATACATTATAACACAGAAATTCTCAAATTTCAATAAAAACTTTGTATTTTTTAAAAATCGCTTGACAAGTTTCATCTACCTATATTATAATTAGTAATCAAGAACGTAAAATGTAGAATTAATTAGCTAAAATCGAGGAGATTAATATAATGAGGAAAACCAAAATTATTTGTACGTTGGGACCTGCTACAGATGACCCAAAAATTCTAAAAAATCTTATGCTTGCAGGTATGAATACCGCTCGTGTAAACTTTTCACACGGCACACATGCAGAACAGCTTAAACGAGTGAACGCCGTAAAAAAGCTTCGAAAAGAACTCGACCTTCCTATTGCTCTTCTACTAGACACAAAAGGCCCTGAAATCAGAACTCGTGATTTCAAAGATGGCGAAGCCGAGCTTGTGACCGGACAAACTTTTACCCTTACACCTAAAGATATTTTAGGTACAAACGAAATTGTATCCATCACATATTCCGATTTGGCTAAGGATATAAAAATCGATAATAAAATTTTGATTGATGATGGTCTTATTGAAATGGTTGTTGTTAAAATTGTAGATTCTGATGTAATTTGTAAAGTTTTAAATAACGGGATCGTTAAAAACCATAAAAGCGTCAATGTTCCCGGGACAAATCTTAGCATGACTTATCTTAGCGATAACGATATTTCGGACATAAAATTTGGAATCGAAAACGACTTTGACTTTATCGCCGCCTCGTTTGTTAGAACCGCTTATGACGTTCTTGATATCAAACGAATATTAGAACAAAATAACGGTTCTGATATTCAGGTCATTTCAAAGATTGAAAATCGTGACGGCGTTAATAATATAGAAGGAATCTTGAAAGTAAGTGAAGGAATCATGGTAGCACGTGGTGATATGGGCGTTGAAATTCCTTTTGAAGAACTACCTTCAATTCAAAAAAAGCTTATTGAAACTTGCTATCGTTCAGGTAAAATTGTTATTACAGCCACACAAATGCTTGAATCTATCACACATAACCCTCGCCCTACTCGTGCTGAAACTTCTGATGTAGCAAACGCTGTATACGACGGAACGTCAGCAGTTATGCTATCCGGCGAAACCGCTGTTGGTGAATTTCCTGTTATTGCACTTGCTACAATGGCTCGAATATGCCTTAGAACTGAAGAGGATATCAATTATATTAAACGCTTTAATAATATCCATTCAAGTCAAGGAACAAGCGTTACGAACGCAATTAGCCATTCTACTTGCACCACCGCTCATGACCTTGGGGCTACCGCAATTATTACCGTTACAAAGTCGGGTTATACTCCTCGAATGATTTCGGGTTTTAGACCTAATTGTCCAATAATTGCTGGTGCGCTTGGAGAAAAAGTTTATCGTCAGCTTAGTCTTTCGTGGGGCGTTACGCCTATTCGAACAGAAATGAAGCAAACCTCTGATGACCTGTTTGAACATGCTGTTTCTCAAGCATTAAAGCACACAAATATTGTTAAAAAAGGTGATATTGTAGTTCTCACCGGTGGTGCTCCTGTTGGAATTAGTGGAACAACGAATATACTAAAAGTTCAACTCGTAGGCGACATTTTGCTTAGCGGACAAAGTACATCAGGCAAATCGGCGTCTGGAAAAGTTTGTGTTGCACATAGCAACGCTGAAGCACTTAGAAAGTTTGAAAGTGGCGACATTTTGGTTATTAATGAAACCTCAAACGACATCATCTCTCTTTTACGAAAAGCAACGGCAATAATTACTGAAAAATCCGGAGTTTCTTCACATGCTGCAGTTGTTGGAATGACTCTTGATATACCTGTTCTTTGTGGTGCTGAAAACGCCACAAACATCCTAAAAGATGGCACGACAGTCACTATTGACGGAAGTCATGGACAGGTTTATAATGGCGTCGCAAAAATTATGTAAAATAGGTGAAATGCTATGTTTAGAACTAAAATAACAGTACGATATTCAGAAACTGATAGAATGGACGTGGTTCATCACTCACGTTACTTCCCCTGGTTCGAGGTTGGCAGAACAGAATTTTTTAAGGATTCTGGCATGTCATATGCAGAGGTTGAAAAAGCAGGAGTTCTTCTTCCTCTTGTTGATTGCTACTGCAAATTTATTATTGGTGCAAAGTATCCGGACGACATTTGGATTGAAGTTAGCTTAACAAAACTCGGCGTGGCAAAATGCACCTTTGAATATAATGTCATACGCTGTATAGACGACGTTTTGCTTGCAAAGGGATACACCACTCATGGATTTACAACGACTGATTTTTCGCCCGTTAATATTAAAAAAAATTATCCTGAAATTTACAAAAATCTTTTAGTTTTGCGAGGTGACGAAAAATGATTCCAAATCTCCTTACAACAGTTAGACTCTTGCTTGTTCCTCTATTTGTCTACTTCATTTTTGGGAATGAAAATTATGCATTGGCTGCCGCAACCTTTTTGGTTTCGGGGTTTACTGACATTGTAGATGGGTTTGTGGCTAGAAAATTTAACATGATCACTGATTTTGGAAAAGTTTATGACCCATTTGTTGACAAACTTATGCAAATTACGGTTATTGTTTGTTTGGCTATTGCGAAAATATTACCGGTTTGGATAATTGTTATCATTATAGTAAAAGAGGTTTCAATGATTGTAATTGGCGGGATTTTATACTTTAAAGATATCGTCGTTCATTCTGTTTGGTATGGAAAAGCTTGTACAGTCTTGTTTTACGCCA
>JAVXFE010000077.1:0-8670 GCA_036658075.1 Oscillospiraceae bacterium | reverse complement strand
AACAAAGGCTATTCTTCCGCCATCTAATGCCGGCAAAGGCAACACGTTCATGATTCCAATATTCACAGCCAAAAACGCCGCAAAAAAGAGAAAGTCCATCAAGCCGGATTGTGCAACGGTGTTCATAGCAGAAACCACGCCAACAGGTCCGGATAAATCGGTCATTTTTGCACCACCGTTAATAAGCATCCCCAGTGACACGAACACAAGCTTAACCATCCACACAGTCTGGAAAAAGCTTTCATGAAGGATTCCGAAAAGGCCTCCGTTCTCACGTGCAATAGTAAATCCAACAACGTACCCTTGACTTCCATCTTCGTATGTTGTTTGTGTGGGTTTAAACGATTCAGTATATTTTTTCCCATCACGCTTATATGTCAAGGTGCTTTCTGCACCGCCGGATTGTGATAATTCAAAGGTCAAGTCACGGCGGATATGCACCGTTTTGCCATTTATCCCAACAATCTTATCACCTTTTTCCAAAAACCTTGCTGCATCTGCTGTTTGGTCGACACTATCCACCTGCGTTCCGTACATTCCGCCTGTAGTTATGGTGGTTGTCGCCACAAGACATGTAACAATGATAAATCCCAAAAGTAGGTTCATTGCCGCACCGGCTATCAAAATAATTATGCGTGGTAAAGGTTTTTTCTTGCTAAACGCACCCGGGTCGTCACTATCTTGGTCTTCACCTTCCATTGCACAAAACCCGCCCATAGGTATTGCACGAATCGAATACAGTGTGTTTTTCCCTTGCTTTTTAAAAAGCGTAGGTCCCATTCCGATAGCGAATTCATGCACAGTTACCCCAAAGGCACGTGCCGCTAAAAAGTGTCCAAGCTCATGGACAAATATTATGATTGAGAATATTAAGATTGCACCAATTATTGTAAAAATCATCAATAAGCCTCCTATGTTTTTTACTTTGTTGCCAGGCGTAAGCGGACATCGTTATTAATAGCGATTATATCCACAAGGGTTGGATTTATGATATTTTTATACTTGCCCATGGTATCCTCTACCATCTCTGCAATATCCAAAAACTTTATCTCACCCGCTAAAAATTTTGCCACTGCCGCTTCGTTTGCCGCATTTAACACCGTCGGCATAATTCCACCAGCACGTCCCGCCTGTTTTGCCAAAGCAAGGCAACGAAAAGTTTCTTCATCTGCCACACCAAAAGATAAATTTTTTATATCCGAAAACGATACGCTTTCATCATTTGAAGTTAAACGCTTAGGATATGTAAATGCATATTGGATAGGGTGCTTCATAGATGGAAGTGACATTTGTGCCAAAACGCTATTATCGACATATTCAACCATAGAGTGAATAATGCTTTCACGTTGTACCACAACTTCTATATTGTCAAAAGGAACATTAAAAAGCCACCGTGCCTCCATAATTTCAAGCCCTTTGTTCATAAGAGTCGCACTGTCAACCGTAATCTTTTCACCCATTGACCAATTTGGATGCTTTAGAGCATCTTTTTTTGTAATATCTTTAAGCTCATCACGAGTCATTCCATAAAATGGACCTCCGGAGGCGGTAAGTAAAATTTTTCGAACCTCACTGCTATTTCCGGCTTTTAAGCTTTGAAAAATGGCACAATGCTCACTGTCTACAGGCATAAGCTTAACGCCGTTATATTTGATTGCATCCATAAAAATACTGCCTGCCGTAACCAAGGTCTCCTTGTTGGCAAGTGCAATATCCTTACCTTCTTCAATCGCCATCATGGTGGGTATAAGCCCCGCAAACCCAACTATTGCAGATAAAACCATATCCACATCATTATGTGTTGAAACATCTATAAGTCCGCTTTCGCCACAAACGACAGTGGTTTTTGTATCTGAAACCGCCGTTTTTAGAAGTTTGGCTTTATCTTCATCCATTACGGCAACAATTTTTGGATTATACTTTCGAATTTGAGCCTCAAGCAGTTTTATATTCGAGTTTGCAGAAAGACCCACAACCTCAATATCTTTTATTCCTTTTAAATCATCAACTACTTCTAAAGCTTGGGTACCAATTGAACCGGTTGAACCCAGTATAGAAATTTTCATAAAACGCACCTCTGCTGTCTTTTTAATTATTAAGATATGCAATTAGGCGACCACACGGTCGCCCAATTCATTTAATTCTATTTTCAATATGCTCCAAACATTCTCGAGCATTCGCATTTTTGCTTACCCCGCAATCATAATCCCTATTTTATATAGAAACAAGAAAATCGCCGGTGCCACCATAATTATACTATCACAGCGATCAAGAATCCCACCATGTCCCGGCAAAATATTTCCAAAATCTTTAATGTTAAACTGTCTTTTTATCAATGATGCTACAAGGTCTCCGATTTGAGAAACGGCCGCTATCAATAATCCTAATACGAACAATCGAACATACCCTATATGCATTCCGTTTAAAAATTGACTAAAAAAGGTATTAACAATAAGCCCAAATAGCATAAAGCTAAGTCCGCATCCTAAAACTCCGCCGATTGCACCTTCAATAGTTTTTTTCGGGCTAATATTAGGACAAAGTTTATGTTTTCCTAAAGCTTTCCCTGCAAAGAAAGCACACGAGTCCGTCATAAACGCACCAATAAACACTAGCCAAATATAAAAGTTCCCGAACTCGAGTTCTCGAATATACGTAATATGTGACAAGAAATACGGAATATAAAGAAGTCCCATTAACAACAACGCAATATGCGTAAGTGTAATGGATTTATGGCTTGCAAGCATGATTCCAAACACAATCACGATAAAGATATAGATAAGCAAAAGCATATCGCTTGGCATAAGACTACCGCCAATCGGAATCACGAGTGCCGCCAAATAACCCATCAAGCATAACAGCTTTTTATCTTTTAATCCAACGGCGTTAAAAAATTCATATAATCCAACAAGCGAACACGCCATTACCGCCCCCGTTACCACCCATGTGGGCGACAAGAGCAAAAGGATTATTAACGGTACACCAATCAGGGCAGTTAAGAGTCTATTTTTAAAAGATACATCCATTATTTCACTCCTCCGAAGCGTCTGTCTCTATTTTGGAAGTCCAAAATAGCCGTTTTCATATCATCTTCTGTAAAATCAGGCCAGCATATGCTACTAAACCAAAATTCCGCATACGCCGCTTGCCAAAGTAAAAAATTTGACAATCTATATTCACCGCTAGGGCGGATTATAAGATCAACTTCAGGCAAAGCGGCGGTATACATATACGAATTTAAATATTCTTCAGTTATATCGTCTTCTGAAATTTTCCCATGTTTAAGGTCATCTGCCACAAGGCGTGCCGCATGTAAAATTTCCGCACGTCCGCCATAGTTAAGGGCAATATTAAGCACAAGCCCCGTTCCGGAAGCCGTAACTTCCTCGGCGTGGACAATCGCTTTTTGAATTTTTTCAGATAAAACGCTTGTGTCTCCACTAATTTTTAAGCTCATGTTTCGATTTTCAAAACGCTTTTCAACCGTAATCAAGTAGTTGTATAAGAGTTCCATAAGTGCATCAACTTCATCTTTTGGTCTAGCCCAATTTTCAGTGGAAAACGCATAAACAGTAATGGCTTTTACTCCAATACTATCGCAATAATCTGAAATAATCTCAAGAGTTTCCGCACCTTTTTTATGTCCCATCTTTCGTGGAAGTCCACGTTTTTTCGCCCATCGACCGTTCCCATCCATAATTATTCCAATATGCCTGGGTATTCGGTTTGGGTCGAGTTCCGCCTGTCGCTTACTTCTTCTTTGAAAGAACATAAATTACACCTAATTTCTAAATTTACTAAATTATTTTATACTTCAAGAATTTCTTTCTCTTTTGCACTAATAATAGTATCAATTTTCTTTATGAATTTATCTGTAAGCTTTTGTACCTGTTCTTCAATATCAGTGAGGTCATCCTCTGTAATTTCGTTATTCTTCTTTTGTTTTTTGTAAATCTCAATGGTATCACGACGAATTGCACGAATCGCAACTTTTCCTTCTTCTCCACGTTTCGAAATACCTTTTACAAGTTCTTTTCGACGTTCAGCGTTGAGCTGTGGAAAGTTAATACGAATAACTTTTCCATCATTATTAGGGTTTATCCCTATATCAGCTACTTGTATTGCCTTTTCAATCTCCGTCAAAAGGCTTGTGTCCCATGGTTGAATAACAATAGACCTAGGATCCGGAACCGACACGGTTCCAACCTGTGCAAGAGGTGTAGGTGATCCATAATATTCGACAGTGATTTTGTCAAGAATAGCAGGGTTTGCACGACCTGCACGAATTGCTCCTAAATCTGCCTCCATAACGCTAACGGTTTTGTTCATTTTAATCTCTGCATTTTTCATAATAAACATCTCCTTTTATATTTTATATTATGCCACTCGGAATATTATTCAGATTCGACAATTGTTCCAAGTTTTTCACCCATTACGGCACGTTTTATGTTTTCAGGGTCATCAAGTCCAAACACCAAAATCGGAATATTATTATCCATACAAAGTGATGTCGCCGTTGTGTCCATTACACCGAGTCCTTTATTTAAAACATCAAGATAGGTAAGTTTTTCAAACTTTTTCGCATTCGGATTTGTATGCGGGTCGCTATCATAAACTCCATCAACTTTTTTAGCAAGCAATATGACTTCTGCATCTATCTCTGCCGCCCTTAAGGCCGCCGCCGTATCGGTAGAAAAAAACGGGTTTCCTGTTCCACATCCAAATATAACAACTCTACCCTTTTTCATATGTCTTGCCGCCTTTAAACGAATATAAGGCTCCGCAATTTGTCGCATTTCGATTGCTGTTTGTACACGACTTTCAACGCCCAGCTGTTCTAATGCATCAAGAAGTGCAAGTGAATTAATAACAGTTGCAAGCATTCCCATGTGATCGGCTCTGGAGCGGTCCATACCCTCGCCTGTTCTACCTCTCCAAAAATTTCCACCACCAACAACAATGGCAATTTCTATTCCCATATCATAGCATTCTTTGATAACGCTTACGATTTTATCAATCGTCGGTTGGTCAAGTCCAAATCCGTTATCTCCGGCAAGTGCCTCACCGCTGATTTTTAACATAATTCTTTTGTATTTAGGCTTCATTTATGCCACCATTCCTTTTCATATAAGTATTAGTCTTTTATATCATTTTCGCCATTATTATCATTTTTAGATGCCGTTTCTTTTGGCTCCTCAGGTTTTTCAGTTACTTTTTTCGCTGGTTTTTCAGTCGCCTTAGGGGTCGACGGTTTAACTGTCGAGCGTACAGATTTTTCGGAATTATATGACTTATTTGGCATTGCATCATTGGTTGATTCTGCATTATTAGGTTTAGCCGATGGCGATGAAGACGGCGCCGAAGATGGTTTCGCCGACGTTTTTGAAGACGGTTTCGGTGTCGGAGACGGCGTAGTTTTTCCATACTTCTCTTTATATCGCTCAAGTTCATCCGTAACCATTTGAAGCTGCTCATTTAGTAGTTGAGTATCTTCTTTAAGTTGCTGATTTTCCGTAGTTAACTTTTTCTCCATATCCTTCCTGCTGTCCACAGGGTTTAATATCAAATTAAACGAAAAAACAAACGCACCAAGAAAAACCGCAATACTCATAAAAATTATACCTACAACCAAAAGGGGTTTTCTTCCTTTATGTACCGGTTTTTTTGTGGGTTGTTGTTGTGGGTCTCTCATCTCTTTAATTCCTTTCATGAAGGGCTATGCGCCCAAGAATGTTCCAAAAGCCCCAAGGTTTAGTATTCCCGTTGTTAGGAAAACCATAATAAGCCCTGAAAGCATTATTCCGCCTAAAATAGCCGGAAAGGCATATTTAACACGCATATCAAGCAAATCTGCAATCATCGCCCCTGTCCACGCTCCCGTTGTCGGGAACGGAATAGCAACAAATATAAATAGTGCAAAAGCTCCAACTTTTGCCTGCTTTTTCGCCATATCATTAGCTTTACGATTGGTACGTCTCTCAACCCATCGAGCTAATTTTCCAAACAGCTTTGTTCTTTTTAGCCATTTTATTACAGGCCTAATTAAGAACATAATAAAAGGAACGGGTAAAAAGTTTCCAACAACTGATATAACATAGATTATAAGAATATTTGTAAAGTTTTGGCTAACATTTGCAAGTCCCCATATAATAGAACCTCTGATTTCAGAAATCGGTGCCATTGCCAGGAGAAAAGTTTGAATATATACGGATAAGGAAGCGGTCATACAGAAAGCCCTCCAATGTCGGTTTTCGAATATTTGACAGTTTATCAAATTATGGTATTTGGGTTAATTTGCCCATAAATTTATTAAGATACAGTATATCACATATATCTTGATTTATCAAGTAAAATTATCTCACTGTTTTTTTAGCTTTTTTATAACGTTTTGCCCGTTTTATCTCTCTGTTTAATCGAACAATTCCGACAAAAATAAAGAAAATTAAAAGAAGTCCTAAAACGTACGTAATAATTCTAACAATTTTCGATGCCCACAAAGTTTCTCCAAAAGCCATAATAAATCCCAAAGGCTCCTGTTCTACTTCCGTATCAGCAATAAGTTCAACTTTGGCAAGTTCGGTTCCTTTATATGAAATACTGGCATTTGCTAAAACTTTTCCAAGTTCTATTGGCGCATACGCCTTTTCAGGAATTACAAGATTTGTCTTTATATCCTCTTTTTTTGCATCGTTTGGAACAACAATTTTCATCTCGTCACTTGTAGAAAGCGTTACATGGTCAACGCCTTTCGCTCCCTGCTTTACCTTAACCTCTCCCATCATTTTACCTTTTGGGACAGCCACAACAGTTTTAAAGTTTGTAAATCCATAATCTAAAAGACGTATCGTATCCTTATGCGAGTTTTTAACACTTGCACCATTAAATACAACTGATATAAGTTCAAAATTATCGTTCATGGCGGAGGCTACAAGACAATTCCCCGCCTCTTTTGTATGCCCTGTTTTTATCCCTGTTGACTTTGGATAATAATATTCTCTATATCTCATAGTTGATAAAAGTCCATTTGTATTAATATAATATCTTTGTGGATTTTTATTCGTTGGTGGAATCTTTATATGTGCAATCTCAACAACTCCACGGAACGTATCAAGTTTCATTGCCTCCATTGCAATTTTCGACATGTCACGAGCCGTTGTATAATGTTCCTCATTATGAAGTCCGTGAGGATTCATAAAATGAGTGCCTTTAAGTCCAAGCTTATTTGCACGTTCGTTCATCATTTCTACAAAATGTTCTGGGCTTCCTCCAATAGTAAAAGCAAGCGCCATCGCCGCATCGTTTCCGGAAGGTATTAAAAGTCCCTCCAAAAGTTCTTTAATCGAAATTTCTTCTTCCTCTTTTAAGTTCATATTAGAACCGTCTCCAGGTAGCCCTGCAAGCATTTCCTTTGTAACAGTAATTTTTTCTTCTACGGTATGCTCACCTCTTTTTATAGATTCAAGAGCAACCAAAGCCGTCATAATTTTTGTTGTACTTGCCGGAAACATTTTATCATCACTGCCGTCCTCATATAAAACCGCTCCGGTTGTGGCTTCTATCAATATCGCCGTTTCCCTTTCAGGCAAAATTGGTCTTCCACTTTCATCCGTTTTATTTTCTTCTGAAGTTTTCTTATCTTCATCCTTTTTCTTATCTTCATCCTTTTTTTCACCTTCTGGTGAGGATGAAGGTTTTGCCGTTTCTTCTGTTTTTGGAGTAGAAGATGGTGTATCGGACGGTTTTTCTGACGTGGTGTCACTTGCCGTAGGCTTTGTAGATGACGTGACGGCAGGTTCTGCCATTATAATCATTGGCGTGGCAGAAATCGTTAAAATCATAGCTATCAAGATATAAGAAATAAATTTTTTCAAGTTTATCAGTCCTTTTGCTTTATTTTTATAGAGTTTGTCACTTAGCCACGCAAGGCCTTTTCTTGTTCCGCCTGGGATAATCGCACATACTGCGGTATTAAAGCGGAATAATGGGTCGTTTCACCGTTTTTAAAACATTCCATTCCAATTTCCGCCACCGCTCCGCCTAAATTCATATTTTGCATTGGCGTGGCAAAAACCGCGCGTTCGCCTAGCTTTTCACATATTATATCTCGATAAACCAAAGTGGCATCTCCGACAAATATGCATGGCGTATTTAAAACGTCAAGTTCACTTAATAATTCTTTAATTCCAATCGCCCTATCGTCACATTTACGCTTTAGCTGCGTTCCGCCTTCAAAAATAGCATTATAAACCTGTTCACGCCTGGCATCTAAAATCGGACATATAAAGCCACCAAAGATTTTCACATTATATGCAAGAGCGTGCAAGGTGGAGACTGGAACACACGGCTTTTTCGTAGCCTGAGCGAAGGCTTTTGCGGTCGCCACGCCAATTCTAACACCCGTAAAAGATCCCGGTCCAACAGCGACGGCAAATGCGTCAACATCAGATATATCAACTTCCGCCATTTCAAGCATCGCTGCAATTTGTGGCATCATTTTTTGTGAATGCGTTCGTTTATGATTTATTACCGATTCCGCAATAAGCCTATTTTCATCTACAACGGCAGCGGTTGCCGCCATGCAACATGTATCTATTCCGAATACTTGCATAATCTTCTCCTAATTTATAGGTTTTATGTACGAAAGAATTCTATCTCCTCCGAAAAATTTTA
>JAVXFE010000076.1:0-8804 GCA_036658075.1 Oscillospiraceae bacterium | reverse complement strand
TGTTAACTATTGCGACAATCCCTGTATTGCTTGCATATATATTTGCACAGAAGTATCTGGTTGAGGGTATTTCTATGACTGGGATAAAGGGATAAAGATAGAGTGAAAAATGCTTAAAGAAAGGTGTGGAGAGATGAAGAAAATATTTGTTTGTTTTGCGATATTGACATTTTTATTTTGTGGTAGTGCGTATGCAACGCCGGCTAATATAAAGTTAAATCCACCAGTATATGAAGGTAGTAATATAGTAATAAAGGGTGAGCTAGCATCAAAAAATAAGGAAACCGTAAGCTTAATAAGCTATAAAAAAGGCGGGAGAGCGAATAATCCGAATGACGTCGTGTCAGTAATAGAACGACCGAGCAATGATGATGGGAAGTTTTCTTTTACGTTTACTATGCAAGATGAAAAAGGTGCATCTATAAACGGAGATTATGTTGTGCGGGTAATGGCAAAAGACAATGCACGAAGCGAAGTAGAATTTAGTTATCTTTGTGAAGATACTCGAAATGAAGTTTTAAACACGCTTGATAAAATTTCTTCAAAAACGCAATTTAGCGAATTTATTAATAACAGCCTGTATGAAAATATTTTTATCGTAGCAGGTGTTGATTTTGGGAAATATAAAGGTATGAGTAGCCAAAATCAAACAAAAGTTTTGGATATGTTTTATGAAAACTGCAATTTTAAAACAATAAAAGAGAAAGAGTTCGTTTTTAGAATGAATTACGCGATTGGCATAATTATGTATAATTCGGAGACGACTATTGAAAAATGCAACGACATATTAAAAAACATTAATCCGAAATTTGATGATAAAATTGACTACAATACTATTTTAGCAAGCGGAGAGCAGAAACTTATTTCTGAATTAAATCAAAAAATGTTCTCTGAAAAGCCATATTTGAGCATTGAAACATTTTCTAAAAGATTTATAGATAGTTATGGGCTTTATAATATAAACAATTCGAAACCTGCTAATATACAGGCGAATTTGGAAAAATATAAAGTGAATCTTGCCTATATAAATTTGAGCGAATATGTGACGTATATTAATGCGCCTGATAAGACTTTGGTAAATGATAAAATTATTATATCGTTAAAGTCAAAAGCGGCAAACAGCGTCTCGGAGTTGATGGCAGTACTTAAAAAAGCCACTGATAACGCATCTGATAAACCGACACATGGTGGCGGTAATGGAGGCGGAGGCGGTGGCGGAGGACACTATGAAAATGTCAACCAGCCAAAACCAGAAGAACCACTTCCTGACCCAAATATCATTAAATTTAATGATATTTCCGACGTAGGGTGGGCGAAAGAAAGTATCGAAAAATTAACTGGGCTAGGTGTGATTTCTGGTTATGATGATAAAACGTTTAAGCCAAATAACTATATAACTCGTGAGGAATTCACCAAAATGGTTGTCGTGGCAGGTGGTTATGATATTTCAGAGGGGAAATGCGATTTCGTTGATGTGGATTTGAAAGGTTGGTCTACAAAATATATTGTCACCGCAAAACAAAAAGGTATAATCAACGGAATAAGCGAGACTCAATTTGCTCCAAATGAAAATATTTTAAGACAGGATATGGCCGTAATTGTTGCAAGATGTGCCAAATTACTAAATAAAACTATAGTAGAAAACGGAAGTGTAACTATATCTGACATGGACGAGGTTGATGAATATGCAAAAGAAAGCGTTGAATATTTAGTGAGAATGGGCATTTTAAGTGGGGATGAGGTTGGAAACTTTAAACCGAAAGATAGCTTAACCCGTGCAGAATGTGCTAAAGTGGTCTATAGTCTTATAGATACCGATAAATAATAAGGAGGACATATCACATGCTAAAAAAACTTACGGCCACAATATTGACATTGTGTTTGGTTTTAAACTTGTGTATAGTAACGGCACAAACTAAAAAAGCCGAATTAAATCTCGAAAATGTTTCAACGTTATGTGGACTAGGCATTATACCCAGTGACATAAAGGCTAACAAAACAGTTAGCAGAGGCGATTTTGCAATATGGTTCAGTAATTTTTATACGGATGATATTAAAGAATATCCAACCGTCCAGACATCTTTTACAGATGTTCCGGAAAAATATAAAAAAGCTGTAGCTATTTTAGAAAACTTGAAATTAGTTGATGGGAATGAAGAAAAGTTTAATACAAGACGCCCAATAGAATTTGACCAGGCGGTTAAAATTATCGTTACTGCACTTGGATACGATTTTCTTGCTAAAGAAAAAGGCGGATATCCAAATGGCTATATAAAAGTTGCAACGGAGATTAACCTTCTTAACAATGTAAATGGTGCGGCGGGGGAGAAGCTAAAGTCCCATGAAGTAGTTAATCTGTTATATAATTGTTTGGATATTGGCATATTAGAACAAACCGTTTTTGGCGAAACAGATGAATATGACGTTAAAAATGATGCAACATTACTTAGTAAATACCGTGATATTTATGTACATAAGGGAATTTTTGATGGAACCTGTGATACAACTTTAATCGGAAATTCATCATTAAAAGATAATCATATAATGATTGGAAATATTGAATTTATTTCAACTAATTCAAATATAGCAGATGCCTTAGGACAAAGTGTAAAAGCGTATTATAAAGCCAATAATGACGGCACAAAATCAATAGTTTATCTTGATTTAATAAAAAACAATGTTTTATTACTAAAAGATGAAGAGATTTTGGAGGTAAACGAAAATTGTGATACGATAACATATCAAGCTGATAATAATAAAATGAAAGATATCAAGTTGAGTCCGATTTTAAGAGTTGTATATAATGGTGTTGCATTTTCAGAGTACACGGCAGAGGATTTTAAGGTTAAAAACGGACAATTGAGACTGATTGATAATAATCAAGATAACGTGTATGATGTTGTATTTATTCACAAATACGAAAACTTGGTTGTAAGTTATAAATCTATATTTTCTCAGACAATAACAGGCAAGTATTCGTATGCTGATTCTCTTAGCAGTATAGATTTAACACCAACAGATGACACAAAAGTAAAAATAACTAAAAATGATATAGAAGCAACAATAAATGATATAAACGAGTATGATGTGTTATCTGTTGCGAAATCTAAGACGGGTTCTAAAGAAATAATTGATATAACCGTATCTGATAAATTTGTTGAAGGCGTTATTTCTGAAATCAACCAAAACGGGAAAAAAGTTTTGATTGATGGCGTATATCATGAATTATCACAAGTGTATATAGAGGCTTTAGAAAAAGCAGATAGTGCAGCTACCAAAATCGTGTTAGGTGAGAGCTATAAATGTTTTAAAGACGATGGAGGGAAAATTGTATTTATAAAACAAGCAGGTTCTTCAGAAACTAAGTATATGTATCTATATAAAATTTCAAAAGAAACGGGTCTTGAAAGCAAAATAGCAGCAAGGCTTCTTACACAAAACGAGGAATGGGTTACTTTGGATTTTGCCCCAAAGATGAGACTAAATCAAGCAGAAACAAAGGTGGCAAAAGAAAAAGTTTATGATGCTCTCGTTAAAGATGGTGCGTGTGTAAGACAAATAATAAAGGTGAAAACCAATGATGAAAAAGAAATAGTAGAAGTGGAGATTGCCGAAGTAACGGATGAGAATAAGAAGGAGAGCTTTACGGTAACAACGCCCAGAACTAATTATTATAAGTACCAAAATGAATCATTTGATTCAGCTATGTTTGTTACGAATAATACGTCGGTGTTTGTTATCCCTGACGGAATAGAGGATACAGAAGAAAATCATTCAGTGCGTAAGAAGGATATTTTGCGTGGTGATCATATCTACCAAAATTATCAGGCGTATGATATCGACGAATATAATTTTACGAATGTTTTGATGATTAAACAAACCCCAGCTGAAGTTGCAGAGGACGGACAAAATAGAAGTATTTTTATTGTAAACGAAGTTGCAGATGTTATTTATAACGATGAAAATCGTTATAAAATAAGTGGAAGTATGGGGAGTTATAGAAATATTAGCATTGTTGCTGAATCGGGAGTTGATTTAAGTGAATTAAGATGCGGTGATATTGTTTTTGTCAATATGAACCAAAAAGGAAACTTAACCTCATACACGCCACTTTACAAGGTTTTAGATGGCGAAGTTATGCAAAACAAACAAGTAAATGGAAATGTGTCTATTGCGTCGGGCGTAGTAAAAAACGTTGATCCGGTTGGAGGACGCATGAAAATTTTATCACCAAACGCTCAAGTAATGCGACTTGATAATAATGTGGCGGTTACGGTGTATAAGGTTGGAGATAAAGAAATAAGCCACGGAACAATAAAAGATATAGAAATAGGTGATTTTGTTTTTGCAAGGTTGGTTATTCAAAGTCTCAGAGAATTAGTTATTATTCGATTTAATTAAGAAAGGATTGAAAGAAAATGAAAAATAAAATATTTGCAGTTTTACTAGCGTTATCCTTACTTTTTACAAATGCTCAAATCATATTTGCGGTACAAGAAACAACAAATCCAAATCCAATTAACTTTATGTGCAGCAGTAGTGATAACTTTTTAATAATAAGTTGGAAAAATCCAACCGCTAACAATATAGCCTCAATTAAACTTTTTGATGTAACGGGTCAAAAAACCGAACTTGTTCCTATTTTACCGTTTAATACGACGGCTAATGCGTACAATAATCATAAGGTCGCAGCTACAAATGGAATGAGAAATATTTATAGTTTAGAAATCAAGTATCAAACGGGCGAAGATGTGATTGTTGAAACAAGTGGCATTCCGCTAAATGGCGGACATCAAGTTGCGGGTTGGACGACGCATACAAACTGGAATCAAGAAACTGTTGCTGATATTGATATTCAAGGGGACGTAACACATTCAGGCAATGGAGCTTTAATCGTTCGTGGAAATCAAGGTGTAGAGATTAATTCGCACTTTGTGAAAATATATCAAGATTTAAGCGGACTTGACTCAAATAAAACTTATGAATGCAAGTTTTGGGCAAAGGGGAAGAAGGTAAATCATTTAAGAGCGTTTTTAGCAGGCGAAGGAAGCAATTTCGCTTTTATTGGAGCAATTGGAAATCAGGGTATTCCCGAGGCACCGACTGAATGGAAAGAATTTACCGTTGGAGTAGAAAATGCGACTTTAACCTCACGTCAAATTGGGTTCCATTTTGACGGAACGGTGGAATCGGAATATGCATATATTGATGATGTTAGATTTTATGATGTTGCAAATCCTAGTGTAAATCTTTTAGCGAACGGCGATTTTGAACAAGGTTTAGATGGTACAGCACCGGCAGAGATAACAACGCCAACAGGAATTTATAACGAAAGCGGAAAGATAGAATTAAATTGGACAAATCCAGTAGATTCTGATTTTGAAAAAGTTAATATTTATCAAAAAGAGGGAAATGACTTATATTACAGAAAGAGCATTTTTGGTGGAACAGGTGCTATATTCGATGAGTTAACACTTGATAAGAAATATACATATGTAGTTAAAACTGTTGATAAATCATTTAATGAGAGCGTTGGCACAGAAATATCACCTGAAAAAGTTAAAATAGTTCCATATAATCCAAATCCAACTAACTTTATGTGCAGTGCAGCCGGCGGACATATAATAGTAAGCTGGAGAAATCCTGATAATGCAAATATTAAATCTTTAGATTTATATGACGTTACTGATGGAAAAAAGATACCACTTACTTCGGGGACAGAGGGTAAGGCGTTTAGTACAGGTGCTAAGGCTTTTAATAAAATATCATTGCCCGGACTTACAAACGGTAAGCGATATGTATATCGTCTCGTTACGAAATATCAAACGGGTGAAGATGTAGTCGTAGAAACGAGTGGAGTTCCATCAGCTGAATGGAATAAAATTAATGATTGGAATCTAATAGTTAACAATGGTGACGTAACCGTTGGAGACGTTCGGATTCAAACAAGAGTTGCACATTCAGGCAAAGGTGCATTATTAGTGCGTGGAAATCAAGGTGAGGCAATACCAAATTCCTTCATAAAGGTGTTTCAGAATCTGAAATTTGTTGAGGGCGACTATACTTGGAGTTTTTGGATGAAAGCGAAAAATTTAAATCATATACGAGATTATTTTAATGGACCTGGAAATTATCATAAAATCATTCAAGATGAACCTGGGACTTGGGACATTAAGACACCTAATGAATGGACGAAAATAGAGTATAAAGGTCCGCTAAAAGTTGCAGAAACTCAGGAACTTGGCTGGATATTTGACAGCTTTTTAATAGCAGATGAATGCTATATTGATGATATAGTAATTACTAAAGATGGTGGCGACGGCAAGAATCTTGTGCTTAACGGCGATTTCGAAGCAGGACTTGATACTATTGCACCGGGAGCCATTACAAATGTTACAGCAAGTGCTAAAGAAGGGACTGCAAATTTCACATGGACAAAACCATTGAATGAGGACTATCTTTGTACTAATATTTACGAAAAAATCAATGGAAAATTGGTATATAGAAAGAGCGTTTTCGGAGATGCATCATCAACAACTTTAGAAGGTCTTGTAAACGGAAAAGAATATACGTATGTTTTAACGGCATCGGATAGTATAGGAAACGAAAGCCCCGAAGCTTCTGTGCTTGTGACTTCAGTTCCACCTGTTTATGAAGCAAACGGATTTAGATTATATGATGGAAAGATTCCTATTGAAGTTGTAAAAACTGGAAAGCTAACGGTTAAAACCACCGTTAAAAACAATTCAGCCGGGAATAATTTTAAACCATTATTTATGGTAGGATTATATAACGCTGACAAACTCGTGAAAATAGTTATGAGTAATGAGTTAGTACCACAAGTAACATACGATAAAGAAGGGGTTGAGCTTTCTTTAGATATTAACGTAGACAACAATTATACATTAAAAACATTTTTGTGGAATGATGCGGATGGAATGTTACCAATTATAGAAAGCAGAGAATTTCAATGAAAATATTTCATCGGATAATTGCGATTTTTACTCTACTTATGTGTGTGGCTAATATGAATGTAATGGCAACGGATAGTTATTTTACAAATTTAGCCACACAAATAAGCGAAATAGAAACTTTGATAAATACATGTAAAGATAAAAAAATAGCAACCGATTATCAAGAGATAAATCTTGAAATATTAAAGAGGTTTTCTGAATATTTAAAAGAAGATATACAGCAAGGCGTGGCACAGAGCAGAGTTGAATATACAAAAAAATGTTTGCTTGATTTATATAACCAAGCGAAAAATGAACTTAATGGATATTTAAGCGGAACAAAAAAAAGTGAAGAAATTCCAAGGTACGTTTCTGGCAAGGTAACTCCCGAAGGCCGTAGCATGATGGGCGATGTAAAAATCGGTGAAAGAGTTGAGAGACGTCCGATATTTTTTACGGGATATGGACATTTTAATCAAGCGAAAGCTGATATCCCCAATTTCCCTAAGTTTGGAAACAATATCATTCAGACCGAAATTGGACCTAGCAATATTATTTATAAAAAGACCACACTGCCTATATGGAACGTTTATAAAAATGGTGGATATAGCGGAAAGCTTGAGCTGGATTCCAATATAAAAAAAGCGGGAAGGTATTCTGCAAAAATAACCAGCGCCGAAGAAATGAGTCCAAATAAGTTCGTGTATATCGCACAGCCTTTGGCGCTTAAGCCCAACACCAAATATTATTTTGGCCTATCTGCTAAAGGAGAAAATGTTGAAAATACATGGTTTTCTATAAAAGGTTTCGATAATAGAGAATCGTTAAACGGCACATATGATTGGAAGGATATAAATCGAACATATACCACCGGAGCAAACGAAACTACTCTACAATTTATGGTTTTATGCGAAGATCGCTCAATGGGATTAAATATAGATAATTTATATGTTCGTGAGGGAATGCAAGGTGAAAATTTGTTAATGAATGGTGACTTTGAAACAGAAAGCGAATATGCTATTGACTTTTTTGCTTTGAAAGAACTGCAAGAAACGCTAAAAAAAGCACAAGATAGCAACATTGCGGTAAGCTTACTTATATCACCACATTATTTCCCCGAATTTTTATTTAGTGAATACCCAGATTTAAATTATAATGGCCGTGGATTTATAAGATACAATATTATACATCCAAAAGTAAAGGAAGTATTGGATTTATATTTTAAAGTGTTATTACCAAGGATTTCACAATTTTCTTCATTAAATAATATCTGCTTGTCGAACGAACCGGATTATCAAGTTTCGCATATTGATGCGTTTACTCCCAAATGGCAGAATTATTTAAGAGAAATATACGCAGGGAATTTAGAAAAGCTTAATAAGGTTTATAAATCTTCATATTTAACTTTTGAAAGCATACCCATGCCGAGAAATCCTGAAACATTAGCTCCGCTTGATGATAAGACCCCCGTGTCATACGACTTTATGAACTTTAATAATAAAATGGTTGGGGATTTTCATAAATATTTGTCAAGTGAAGTTAAAAAATATATACCTGCTATACCTGTTCATGCCAAACAAATGCAGCATATGTTTAGCATTGATTGGAGCACGTATAGAAACCCGGTTTTATATGGAAGCGATTCAGAAATATTTGCGGAATTCTCAGATATAATGGGAAATGATTCATGGCAGTGTTTGGAACAAGATAACTATAAAAATACCAGAACACACGAGAAGTTATTGTGGTATGATATGCAGAGGTCTATAAAAGAAGCACCGATTTATAATTCAGAAGATCATATCATCTATGATGGTGACCAAAATTATATACCAGAGCATGCTAAGCGTG
>JAVXFE010000075.1:0-8816 GCA_036658075.1 Oscillospiraceae bacterium | reverse complement strand
ATTAAAAAGGGAGGAATAATAGATGAAGAAAATTTTGTCGTGTTTGTTGGCGATGTGCATAATGCTTGGAACGTTTGGCTTTGTATATGCAAACGAAAGTACGCCAATAACGATTATGGTTGGTGGTAAGGTTGTTGAATTCCCAGATGGAAAACCATATCAAACAGGAGACAGAGTCATGGTGCCTGTGCGGTTTGTATCTGAAAGTTTAGGGGCAAAGGTAAATTGGTTTGAACAAAGCAAAACGGTGACGGTTATGGATGAGAAAAACGCTATTGAACTCAGCGTCGGCTCGTCTGAAGTGACGGCTAATAATGAGACAATAACGCTGGATGTTCCGCCTGTTTACAAAGATGATAGGAATTATGTTCCGTTAAGATTTGTAAGTGAAGCTTTAGGATGCACGGTGGATTGGGACGAAAGTACAAAAACGGTTAAGATTGCAAAAAACGCCGTTTCGGAGAAAACCGAAAACGATAAAAAAATATATGCACTTTATCATGGATTTAGAAGAAGCCGTGAACATGATGGCGACCTTGGTACATGGAGCCAGTATTATACATCAGAAAAATCAGCGACGGGAAAGAAATATATAAATTATAGTGCGGATTTAATTGATGAAAACGGTATAAATAATGTGGCATCTATTAATAAAGGACCGATTGTTGGACTTCAATCGGAAATTGACCCTGATTATATAGAATACAAAATGCTTTTGGCGAAGATTGCAAACATCGATGGGTTTATGGTTGATTTTGGGTTCCCTGAGTATGGAAATACAGTTCTAATGAAAGCTTTTATGGAGCAGGCACAAAAGTATGACATGGAAGTTGGCGCGGATTGGTGCGACGGCTGGCTTGTGGATTATGACTGGATAAAGGGATATCGACCAGAAATCAAAACACGTGAAGATAAACTTAATTATTTCAAAACAAGTCTCCAATTCCTTATTGATGAAGTGTATAACACTCCGTCGGGGGCGATGATAGACAACCATCCTGTTGTATTTTTGTTTGGTGGCGGACCCACACCAGCTGAAATGAAAGATATCATTAATTCAAAATACACCTATCCTGAACTTATGAAAACTCCATATTTCATTAGACGTACAGGGCTTACAGGGAAATATCAAAATGGAAATGTATCGTTCTCTGACCCTAGTGCAACAACAAAGGATTGGAGAAACGCAGGGGTAGATGTTCATCAATGGATTGTGCCACGTATTAGACCAATGGATGAAAAATATCCATATTTTGATAAATACGCATCGTTTGATGATGTGAAAAATTATGCACAAGACTATAAAAAACTTTGGGATAAAGGCGAAAAAGTAAATGTAAACACGGCGGTTGTTACTCCGGGATTTGACAATAGAGGCTGTGCAGCGTGGGGTGATGGAACGTATCATGGGTTTGACCGTGAAGGCGGCGAAGTTTACAAATGGCAGTGGGATTTTTATAATAAAAATAAAGAGCAGATTGATGTTATGTTTATTGCATCATGGTCTGATTTTACAGAGGGTCATGAGATTGAACCAACTGTTGTAAACGGTTATCGTGAACTGGAAACAACCCTCGAATATTCAACTCAATTTAAAGATGCTGAATATGACGAAAACGCAAAAGAGGGAATGAAAGTTCCACAAAAATTATTTGAGACCAAGAAGTATACAAGAAAAATTGGCGAAATCGGGTTTGATGTAAAAGATGGACTTGGAATGCTTGATGAAGCGGCTTTGGGCGTGTCTAAAGGAGCATACAAGTTTGCGGAATCAATGATTTCAAAAACAGAAACTATCAACAAAGAATATGAAAAAAATATAGAGATGCAAACAATAACATTAAGTTCTGAAAATGGCAATATGAAGGTTGTTTCATATCCCAAAGCAGAACATCAAGGCAGTGGAATTGATGGCGTAGAAGTTGCACAAGGAAAACCAGTTTCTACAAATGATGATTTGTCTGAAGGACGTGCAAAAAATGCAGTAGATGGTATTATTGCAAACAGCTCCAGATGGATAACTTCTCAAAGTAAGGAAAGTTATTGGCTTGAGATTGACTTGCAAAACGAATATACGTTGGTTGGAGCGGAGCTATATACCGGCAAAGACGAGAAAACCTATGGACTAAAAAATGTAAGACTTCAATATTACAAGGATAGTGAATGGGTGGACATTCCGGGTGCGGCGGTAAAAGATAATCCGGAAAGCAATACGGATTTGTTTTGGAAGTTTGATAAAAGCGTTGTGGCTAGCAAAGTTAGAGTTGTGTGTGATGAAGGTGCAGTTGGTGTACGTGTGCGTGAAGTGAAAATTTATGGCGACCCTGACCTAACTGAGGAGAAACCTAATAAACCACCTGTGGTTAAGGGTAAGAATATTGCAAAAGGCAAAAATGTAAAGACAAACAACGAACTTTCTGAAGGACCTATTGGAAACATAAACGATGGAATTATTGCCGACTCTTCAAGATGGATGACGGCACAAACTCTTGACTCGTATTGGGCGGAGATTGACTTTGGAAGTGAACAAAAAATTGTTGCATGTGATGCATATACAGGGAAAGATGACGGAAGCTGGGCTTTGGAGACAGCGAGACTAGAATATTTGGTAGGTGAAAATTGGGCTACTATTCCGGGGGCAATGGTGACAGGGAATAGTAAAACAAATACCAACTTATCATGGACGTTTACCGAACCTGTTACAACGTCAAAAGTCAGATTTGTCAGTGATGATGGCGCACGTGGTGTTCGTGTTAGAGAAGTAATGGTATATGCCGAAGGCGTGGCTGAAAGCGGTAATGCTGAAAATGACACCGCTTTCTTAGAAAGCCGAGGCAAGGAAATAGCACAAGGGAAAACTGTTAAGGCTAGCACAGCTTTAAAAAATAATGGTGCTGAAAAAGCCGTTGATGGCTTGGTAAGCGATTTATCTTCATGGTTAACGGCTACAAACGAAGATAAATATTGGCTTGAAGTTGATTTAGGTGGCGAATATGAAATTATGGGTACGGATATTTTATCCGGAAAAGGTGATGGCACATGGGCTATGCAAAACGTAAAACTACAAGCATGGCAGGGCGATAAATGGGTAGATATAAGTGGCGGAGGAGTTAAAAATAATCCAAAGAGCAAAACGGATATAAAGTTAAACTTTAACGACACTGTTAAAACTGATAAGGTGCGACTTGTGTGCGACGATAAAGACCGTGGGGTACGATTGCGTGAGTTAAAGATATATGAAGCTAAGGCTGAGGCCTCAACAAGCACAACAAAAGTCCACAACTTAGGACAGGGTGCGTATATCACAGTTGATGAAGATACAGCAAAAATATTACGTGATAATTATTTTGACGCTATGTTAAACCTTGAATATTTAGGAGATACAAATCAAACTTTTACCATTACGGCAGATTGCGATAGACCTCTCCCTGAAAAAATAGGAACAACTCAAGGGAATTTTGCAACCGTGGCGGAAATACGTGAAGATATTACGCATGGCTGGGAAAAATGCAGAGTTAAGATGTTTAAAGATAATTTAGCCTTAAATCATGGGCTTGAAAAAGATTCCGATTTTATTATCAAAGGAACCGGTAACGTAAGAAATATTGAAATGACATTTAAAGTTTATAAAAAAGTAAGGAGTGACGACACAACTCATGAAAAATAATGAAATAACATTAGCTAAACCGCTTAAAAGAAGACGTGGCTTCGGCAAAATATGGGATGAACAAAAATATCTCTTTTTAATGATTTTGCCGGGAATTATATATTATATAATTTTCCATTATGTGTCGATGTATGGTGTAATCATTGCTTTTAAAAAGTTTGATATTGCAAAAGGCATTATGGGAAGTCCATGGGTAGGATTAAAGAATTTTGTTATGTTTTTTGAAGGTCCATACGCATGGCGACTAATTCGAAACACGTTTTTACTGAGTGCATATAATTTGCTTTTCTATTTTCCTATACCAATTATATTTGCACTCTTCTTAAACGAAATTAAAAACAAAGCTTTTAAAAAGACAATACAAACTGTAAGCTATCTTCCACATTTTGTATCGGTTGTTATCGTGGTAGGGTTGCTACAATCTCTACTTTCACCATCAACGGGAATTATTAACAAGGCGATTAGTGCAATGGGCGGAGAACCTATAAACTTCTTTATGCTTCCTGAATGGTTTAGAACGCTTTATATTTCGTCCACAGTTTGGCAGGAATTTGGATGGGGTTCGATTATTTATTTAGCGGCATTATCGTCGGTAGATGCGGGACTGTATGAAGCCGCAAGGCTTGATGGAGCGGGAAGATTTAGGTGTATGTGGCACGTAACCTTGCCAGCTATTAGCCCTACAATTATAACGCTTTTAATATTAAAAGTCGGAAATCTTCTTACCGTTGGATATGAAAAGGTAATTATGCTTTATAATCCAGGGACGTATGAAACGGCGGATATAATTTCGACATACGTTTACAGGGTTGGTATTTCACAAGCTAACTACAGTTTTGGTACAGCGGTTGGACTTATGAATTCTGTAGTATCAATGATTCTCATTCTTATTACAAACATGGTTAGTAAACGTCTGACAGACACGAGCTTATGGTAGAGAGGGGGTAAATAATATGGTAGAATCAAAAGGAAAAGGCGAGATTGTCTTTAATCTTATAAACGGAATCGTTATGTGCTTAGTAGTAATCGTGACATTATACCCTATCGTTTATGTGCTTGCGGTCTCATTAAGTTCGGCGGAATATGTACAGGCGGGCATGGTTACAATCATTCCACGTGGTTGGAATTTAAACGCATACAAAGAGGTGATGTCGGATAGTTATTTTTGGTCATCGTATAAAAACACAATCGTGTATACGGTTGTGGGTACAACGATTAGTGTGTTTTTAACAAGTATGCTTGCGTATGGATTATCGAGGCCAAACTTGATTTTTAGAAAACAAATTTCGTTTATGATACTTTTCACAATGTTTTTTAGCGGTGGACTTGTTCCAAACTTTTTGCTTGTGAAAGAACTTAATTTATATAACTCAATGTGGGCAATAATCTTGCCAGGTGCAATAAGCACTTATAATATGATTATAACTCGAACGTTTATACAGGGACTTCCGGAGGAACTCTTTGAATCGGTTAAACTTGACGGAGGTAACGATTTTCAAATATTTACAAAAATTGTGTTACCACTTTCGAAGCCGGTTATCGCTACTATATCTTTATTTTATGCGGTTTCACTTTGGAATGCGTATTTCGGACCTATGATTTATCTAAAAGATGCGGCGAAGTATCCTCTTCAGATAATTCTAAAAGACTTAATATTAAGTCAGAATGCAAATAATATGTCAGCGGGTGCAGCAGAGGCGATGGGTCAGACTATGATGACAAGCGATATGATAATATCTTCATCAATTATTATTTCAATTATCCCAATCCTTTGTGTATATCCGTTCATACAAAAATATTTTGTAAAAGGCGTCATGGTTGGTGCAGTTAAAGGATAATATTATATAAAATTAGGAGGAATTATTATGAAATTTTCAAGTAAACGTTTTATAGGTTTTGCTTTGTCGGCTGTTATGGCAACCACTATGCTTGCAGGTTGTGGTGCAAATCCTGAAGAAACGGCTAAATTAGACATGGACACAAGTAAACCTGTTACGATTGAAATGATGTTGCTTAACAACACAAGCGGTGACGGTGCAGATTTCCTCATTAAAAAAGTTTTAAAAGAAAAGTTTAATGTGGATGTAAAGTTTTCGCTTAATAATAACCAATCACACTTTGAAAAGTTAAACCTGCTTGTTGCATCAAACGAGCTTCCTGATATCGTTTCGCCTATGCCGGCGGATAAGGCGAAACTTATTGGTCCTAAAGGCGCACTTGTTCCGATTGATAAATATTTAGACCAAATGCCAAATTTTAAAAAATATTTAGAAGCGGATAAAGTGAACAAGGTTTCAACAATGGCTGATGATGGGCATATATACTGCTTACCACGTTTTGCACCGGATAAACTCGATTATAAATGGGCTCCAATTATAAGAGATGATTATTTTAAAGAACTTAATATACCTACACCAAAAACGTATACTGAACTCTTTGACGGACTCCGTAAAATAAAGGCAGCACATCCTGAAACTGTTGGTATTGTTAACCGTGAATAAATGGACTTCATACGTGCATTTGGCGTTGGATATAACACAGCTCCGTCTATGCTTTATAACAAAGAAACCGATAAATTTGAGTTTGGACCAACAAATGTTGGCTTCAAAGAGTTAATTACTGATTTTTCACAGGCGTGGAAAGATGGAATCTTGGATAAGGAGTTCTTTACGGCGTCTGAACAACAATGGCAAGAAAAATTCTTAAATGGAAACGGCGTGTTTACCCTGGATTGGCCTAAACGTGCATATAACCTAAATGATTCGTATAAAAAGTTAAACGGCGATAAAACTGCTTTTCATACAACAATTATAAACCCATTAACCTCTAAAAATTATGATAAAATGCGTTTAAATTATTCAGAAACCCTTGGACTTTGGACATCATGGGGTATTTCCAGCAATACGAAAAACTTAGGCAGGATTTTGCAAGTTGTAGATTATATGTATAGCGATGAAGCGCAGGAATTAATTCAATGGGGTGTAAAAGATGAAGATTTTAAAATTGATAGCAAAGATAAGCACATGTATACCGAAAAGTACAAAGCCTCTTACAATCCAGATGGAAAGATTGACCCAATGAACACAGTGGGCTTAAACCACAACAGAATTATGAGAGTAGAAAAAGATAATGGTGTAAGTGAAATCCCTGAAGATTTAGCGGCAATCATAAAAGGTTATAGCAGTAATGTTGAGGGATACGAAAGCGATTATAAAATTGCACTTACCTTTACCGAGGAACAAGCAAACAGAATAGAAGAGATTAAGATGGTTACAGATACGCTGGTAAGCGAAAGCGTTGTTGCATTCGTAACAGGCACAAAAAGCATGGACGAATTCGGAAAATTTGTTGAAGATATAAAAGGTCGTGGCGGTGAGGAACTTGAAAAAATTTATGGCGAAGCGTATACGGCATATAAAGAAAAGATGAAAAATCTAAAATAATACACAGGGGAAATATTAATTCCCCCTGTGGGAATGGAGATAAGTATGAAATTACAGTATACCAAAAAAATATCTTCACTTATTTTGACAATAGTTATGATTTGCACATTAATTGCGACACCGGTAATTGCGGAAGCAGAGCCAAGTCTTGAAAACGTGGCACTTTCTAAAGCAGTTACTACAAACATTGAGCGTTCTGATGCAGGTTCTGCAGGAGCTTTAACCGATGGCACGACAGGCAACCCGAACGGAACATTTAAATGGTTTGTGCATAAAACGGCAATGGAAGGTGCGTGGGCAGATATAGATTTAGGGGCGGATTATGATATTTCGTCACTAAAGATGTTCCATGGAATGCCGAGCAACGGAAATGATAAACTTACGGATTATGAAGTTTGGTGTTCAAGTTCAGCGGAGGCAAACCCGACAACAGGTGATGGATATACCTTAGCGAAAACGGTAACAGGGCAAACTACATCACCGTCAGCGGACGTAATATTTGATACACCTGTAACAACTCGGCATATTAAGATTTTATCAAAAATGGCGAACGGAGTTGTTGTGGCAGGTTCGAACGGTTTTAGAATCTTAGAACTTCAAGCATTTGGTGTTTTGACTCCAGCAAAACCAGCACCTACAATTTCGGTTGACCCGATAGGTGGAACTATAACAGCAGGAGATAATGTAAAACTTTCTGCCACTGTTGTAGAAAACAATAACGCAATAACAGGCGTAAAATTTTACAACAACGATGCACCGTTAGGTGATGGTGT
Organism: Oscillospiraceae bacterium; assembly: GCA_036658075.1. Lineage (GTDB taxonomy): Bacteria > Bacillota > Clostridia > Monoglobales > Monoglobaceae > JAVXFE01. The sequence continues at coordinate 933 of JAVXFE010000075.1, read as the reverse complement.
GCTTTCAAATGGAAAGTACGAGTATACCATAAACGCAATTGAGGCAGGGAATTATAGCATTACAGCAAAAGTTGGATATGATGGAAAGGAAGCAGTTTCAGAGGCGGTAGCTTTCACGGCTGGTCCATCAATAATTCCTGAAAAATTTGTCGTTACAATTTTAAGTCCAACAGCGGAGGAAGTTCTCAAAAATAATGAGACCTTTGAAATTAAGGCAACCGTAACTGATGCAAATAATGTGCTTAAAAATGTTGAATTTTTAATAAATGATAAAGTTGTTCACACATTTTTGCCTAGCGGCGACGGCGTGTATAAATTTTCAACTAAGCTTGAAGTTGGCAGTTATAACATTACGGTTAAAGCGACAAGCAATAGTGATGAAATAGTAAAAAAATCAATTTTAAAGAAAATTGATATGCCAAAAATGATATATGATAAGGATACGGTGGCTACTGCAAGTTTGATGGGCAGCGATGGAAGTTCTACGCCGAATGCGGTAATTGATGGATTTATAAACAGTGATACGGGTGCGAAAAAGTGGTATGTAAATGGAGAAAAAGCTAACAATGCATGGCTTGATATTGCGTTTGGAAACGAAAAAATCGTGAACAAGATTATTTTGCACAGTGGCTATATTGCACGAATCCCTGAAAATATTACAGAGAATGATAAGCCAAATGGCACGGCGGAAATTCCTATGCATTTTAAGTTCCAGTATCGAAATGATGAAGGAAATTTTGTGGATATTCCGGGAGCAGTGTTTAATAAAAAACTTACGGAACTCAAAACAGCGGACAAAGTTTTAACGTTTGAGTTTGGAGATATCAAGACAAGTTCGATAAAATTTGTGGCACTTGATAATAACTGGGCCTTCCGCTTGCTTGAGGTTGAAATGTATGGATATGAGCCGAATAACGCACCAAAAGCGATACT
>JAVXFE010000074.1:0-8819 GCA_036658075.1 Oscillospiraceae bacterium | reverse complement strand
GGCTACTCGGTTTAAACCGAGTTCACCCAAAAAGTTTGACGTTCCACCTATTATGAAAGTTTACACATGGTGCTTTGCTATTGGAATCGTTGGATATTTAATATTAAAATTTAAACCGAGAACCAGATAAAGTTATTTGTTTAGACAAAAGTTAACCCCAACCAAAATGATATCATCATTTTGGTTGGGGTCAGAAGGTTAAAGCCACGCCGTCTACTTTTATTGCCGTTGTTCGATATCCATAGTCTGGCGTAACCGTCAAAATAACGTCTTTCGCCTTAGCTATCCGCTTTTTTACTTGATTTTATAAGTTTTAATTTTTCCGCTCTTGTTAACTTTTTAATTTCTATTTCTCGTTTTAAAGCCTCTGATTTTGTTTTAAACTCTTCGCTATACACTAATATTACAGGAAGGCGTCCTTTTGTATACTTTGCACCGTTGCCGGAATTGTGTGTATGCAGACGTTTTTCTAAATCATTCGTATAGCCACAATATAAAGAACCATCGCCGCATTTTAAAATATATGTATAATTAATAATAGCATCCCCTTTTTTTGTATAATATTCAGACATAATATTATACCATGCGGTTAATTTTGTCAATATTTGAGGATATAAATTATTTTTGTGATATTTTTTTATAAAACTCTTGAAATCATCAAAAAAAAACGGTATAATATATTAAGTTAGCAATAGACATTTTTTAACAATAAAAAGTTGCGTCAATTGTTTTGAAAGGGGACTGTTTAATGAAAAAGTTAATTGCAATTTGGGCGGCGAAACTACTCAGCGTGATTGGAAAAATTATTGGAAAGAAATCATCTTCCACACCGGGTGAAGTTGCTCTTAAAATTTGTCCAGACATCATACGTATACTCTCTAAAAGCGTTGAAAAAGGTATAATTGTCACATGTGGCACAAATGGAAAAACAACTACAAATAACCTTTTAAACACCGCTTTAATAAAAGGTGGTTACGTTACGGTTTGTAACAACATCGGTGCGAATATGATTGGCGGAATCGCTACGGCGTTTGCACAATCTTGCGACTTTAAAGGGAACTTAAAGGCAGATTTTGCCGTTCTTGAAATTGACGAGGCGGCGGCACGCCGAGCGTTTGAACATTTCACTCCAAATTATATGATTATTACGAATCTCTTCCGTGACCAACTTGACCGTTATGGTGAAATTGACACGACCATTTCGCTTCTGGACGATGCTGTAAAAATGGCGAAAGGGGTAAAGCTTATTTTAAATGGTGATGACCCTTTAACCGCACAATTCGGCATTGGCAAAGACTCAAAATACTTCGGAATTTCAGAACAGGTTTTACCTCAGACCGATGAAACAAACGAAGGTCGGTTTTGTTCAAAATGTGGTGAAGAGCAGTCCTATAACTACCGTCATTACAATCAACTTGGCGATTATTATTGCCCTCATTGTGGAAACAAGCGTCCCAAAATTGATTTTTCCGCACATGATGTTGACCTGTCTTCATCAATGAAATTTACTGTAAACGATACGCCTATTGACGTTAATTATCGTGGGTTTTATAACATCTATAATATCCTTGCTGTCTATTCCGCTCTAAACGTTATTGGAACAGATACGAAAAACTTTAACCAAATGCTTAGTGACTACAAGCCACAAATTGGTCGAATGGAACTTATTGACCTTGGAAAACCTTTCATCTTGAACCTTGCAAAAAACCCAGCAGGGTTTAACCAAGCCATTCAAACCGTTATGCTTGACAAACGGAAAAAAGATGTAATTATAGCCGTTAATGACTGTGCCAGTGATGGAAAAGACGTTTCGTGGCTTTGGGATGTTGACTTTGACTCTTTAAAAAATGCGAACATGAATACGCTCACCGTTGGCGGTTCACGGCTTTACGACCTTGCTCTTAGATTTAAATATTCAGGTATTGACGTTGACCATGTAACCAAAAATATAAAGAGTGCTCTTCAAAGTTGCATGAGTACGGATTCTGAAGTTTGCTATGTTTTGGTAAATTATACTGTTTTATTTTCAACACAAACTACAATGCTTGAACTTCAAAAAAATGCAAACAACAAATTGGAGGTGCGTGATAATGACTAATTTTGAAATCAATATCCTTCATCTTTATCCTGACCTTTTAAATCTTTATGGTGACAAGGGTAATATAGAAAGCATGCGTAAACGCCTTGAATGGCGAGATATAACGGTTAATATTACAGAATACACACAGAGGGATTCAGGCTTTGACATTGAAAATTCAGACATAATTTTCATCGGCGGTGGCAGTGACCGTGAAACAGAAATCGTGCGTGAGCTTTTACAAAAAAGGCAGGAAGAATTAAAGAATTATGTTGAAAAAGGCGGAACCTTAGTAGCTTTATGCGGTGGGTTTCCACTTCTCGGTAGGTATTATCAAACCCCAATCGGGACTGTTGATGGATTAGATATTTTAAACATCACGACGGAGATTAATGATGCTCGCTTAATTAGTGACGTTGTGTTAGATTCTGACAAATTCTCACAAAAGGTAATCGGCTTTGAAAATCATGCAACTAAAACAGATATAGGTCAGCATACGCCTTTAGGGAAAGTTTTGGTTGGCAACGGAAACGATGGCGAAAGTGGCTTTGAAGGGGTTCTTTATAAAAACGTGCTTGCTTCATATTTACATGGTCCTTTGTTTCCAAAAAACCCACAATTATGCGACCATGTTTTGCGAAGTGCTTTAAACCAAAAGTATCCTAAATTCGGAGAGCTTTCTCCTTTAAATGACGAACTCGAGAACCTTGCAAATGAGCAGATGTTTAAAACGCTTACACAAAAGGCTTAAAGATTAAACCAAAAGGCACTAAATACGCATTTCCTGCGTGTTTAGTGCCTTTTTAATTATTTAATCATTACATCGCATTACCAAAAGCGTTCCGCTTTTAAACGAAATATGTGCCGCTTCTTTATCCAAAAATTCATTACTTGACGCTTGGACACTTCCGCATTCAAGCGTCATGTTTGAAACTTCATATTTAAGTCCGCTTATACAAAGTTCGTTAACACTTCCGCCATATGGGAAAAACGAAACGTACTTTTTCTCATTTTTAATAATATTAAAATCTGATTTTTCCATCCAGACTTCGTTTTTCTCGTCAATTATTTTAAGTTTCGCCTCACGTTCAAGTGCATACTTCATAAGACAAAAATGGCTAAATTCATGGTCAAGGCGTCCGCCGATTCCACCAATTAAGGTTATGTCACGGCAATCTTTTTTAATCACATAATCGATGCATAAGTTTGTATCTGTAAAATCTTTATCCTTTGGATACTTATAAAACTCAATCTCTTTTGGAATTTCATTTAAATATGAATCGCTGTCACCAATAATAGCGTTTGGCACAAGCCCTAAAGTTTTAGCGTGTTCATAACCGCCATCGGCACATACAACAAGAGCCTTCGAAAAATCGATTTTTTTTAAATACTCATAATTATTTATTGTGGCACTACAAAATATATACGCCTTCACTGTACGCACTTCCTCATTTTTGCAATAGTTTCATCGACATTTTCCGCACCGAAAATTGCCGAACCTGCCACAAGAACGTTTGCCCCTGCTTTATATGGAATAGAGATGTTTTCAGCGGTGATTCCGCCATCAACTTCAATGTCAATATTCACAAGTCTGTTTTCATGGCAAATTCTTGAAACCTCTGAAATTTTCCCTGTAACAGCCTCTATATAAGATTGACCTCCAAACCCAGGTTCTACTGACATTAGTAGCACCAAATCGAAATATTTTATAATATCTTCAATATCTGACACAGGCGTTTTGGGTTTAATTGAGATTCCTGCCTTTATTCCTAAATCGTGAATGGCTTTTGCAATCTTTACCACATCTTCGTCAATCTCGCTATGAATAGTAATAATATCCGCACCCGCCGCTGCAAACATTTCTATGTATTTTTCAGGATTAGACATCATAAGATGAACGTCAAAAACGAGCGAACTATATGGTCTAAGTGCCGAAACTACCGCTGGCGAATAACTTAAATTAGGAACAAAATGTCCATCCATAATATCAATATGTAAATATTCGACGCCTGCTTTTTCAACCTTTTTTACATCCCGCAAAAGATTTCCGGCGTCTGCCGCTAATATAGATGGTGCAAGTTTAAAATCTGTCATGTTATCTCCTTAATATTCTTTGTGTGCCTTTAATTCTTCATATAACTTTACATAACTACGATGCCGAGACTCTGAAATCTTATGATTTTTAAGAGCTTCTAACACGGCACAACCCTTTTCAACAGTGTGACTGCAATCCCGAAATTTACATGAATATCGATAATCCTCAAACTCACGGAAAAGTTCACACAGTCGATTTGCTTCTACGTCTTCAAGTTCAAACGAACTAAAGCCCGGGGTATCAATGATATATCCGCCTGTTTTAAGTGCCACAAGCTCGCTATGGCGTGTCGTGTGCTTGCCACGTTCAACCTTCGCACTTGTGATTCCTGTTTCAAACGAATATTTGCCTACGATACAGTTAAGCAGGCTGGATTTGCCAACGCCCGAATTCCCTGCAAAAACAGTTACGTTTCCGTCAAGTTTTTGAGTAAGCTTTTCAATATTAATCCCTTTTTCAGCACTGAGTTCAACAACTTCAAACCCCGACTCTGAATAAATTTTTACAAGTTCTGTAGCACCGTCTAAATCCATTTTGTTTATACAAATAAGCGGTATAATGTTTGCATATTCAGCAGAGGCGATAAGCTTATCCACCACCACTAGGTTAGGTTTTGGATTCGTTGTGGCTATCACTGCCGCCATTTGTGTGACGTTTGCAACGTGCGGACGCAGGAGGCAATTTTCACGGGGTTCAATTGTGTCAAGCGACCCTTTAAGGCTCTCCATATTCGCCGTGATTTTCACTATATCTCCGACAAGAGGCTTCATATTTTCATGTCTAAAAATCCCTCTTGCACGGCATTCAAAGACACCACATTCGGTATCGACGTAATAAAATCCGCCGATACCTTTTATTATTCTGCCGTCTAAGCTTTTGTCGTAGCCATGATTATTTTCAGTATTTTCACTTTTTTCAGTATTCTCAGTTTTTATTGTCATAATTAATCTTCTACACCTGTTGTTCCACCGTTTCCGGTTTCAGGTTCTTTTGGTGGGTCAGGTTTTTGTGTCGGGTCAGGTTTTGCTGTTGCTGGTTTCTTTGTCGGATCAGCAGCAGGCTTTTTCGTTGGTTCTTCTGCCGGCTTTTTCGTTGGTTCTTCTGCCGGGGCTTTTGTCGGGTCAGTTACTGGTTTTTCTGTTGGCTTTGTTGACGACTCTGGAGCTTTTGTGTTTGTTGGTTTTGACGTTTGCTTATTTGCGTTATTATTTTTATCTTCAGTAGTTGTTCCCTCTGACGCCGTTACGTTTGCACGGCTGACATACAGAGTAACCAAATCGCCTGAACCAACAGCTGTTCCGCCCGCTGGGTCTTGGCTTAAAACTTTTTTAGGTTCTTTTCCTTCAACATATTTTTCAATAACATTGACCTTTACGCCTAACATTTCAAGCTTTACTTTAGCTACCGCAACGTCCCAGTCTGTATAGTTTTCAAGCGTTACGCTGCTTTTCCCTGAACTTACTTTTACAGATATAATCATCTCTTTTTCTTTTTTGCGTTTCTCGTTTGCTTCTGGGCTTTGTTCGACAATCGAACCTGCAGGCTTTGTGCTTTCAACTTTTTCTGTTTCAACAATACTAAACTGCGGCTTAAATTTTTCCTGTGCCTTTTTTATATCCATACCCACAACTTGAGGAATCTCAATAGCGTCTTTAGTCGACCAAAGTCCGAGTCCACCTGTCATATACATAAAGGCAAACCCAAGTCCTGCAATTAAAACAATTGCCGATACAATCGCAATTGCCGTGACACGTCTCTCTTTTTTGCGTTTTGCACGCCGTATACGTTGTTCGTTTATATCGTTCGCCCTCTCTATATCCTTTGAATAATCGCTGGGTATTGCGTTAGCGTTCATAGAATTCTCGTGTTTTTCTTGCTTTCCTTTTTCATATTCTCTTACGGTATTTTCATCTATTGCGTCCATTTTTATGGTTTCGTCACCAACAGATGCAACTGGGATTACCGCCATGTTTATGTCAGCGTTTGGATTTTTTAAGACCTTATTTAAATCGTTTAACATTTCTGTTACTGAAGAATATCTTTCGCCCTGTTCCTTTGAAATAGCCTTTAAGACTATTTTTTCTAACGATTTTGGAATGTCTGGGTTTTTCTCGGTTGGTGGGACTGGCTTTTCTTGTAAATGTTTTATAGCGATTGCTATTGCACTTTCGTCATTAAAAGGAAGTGACCCTGTAATCATCTCATATATTACAATTCCTAAAGAATATATATCCGTGCGTTGGTCTGTATAACCGCCACGTGCTTGTTCCGGCGACAAATAATGTGCCGTACCCATTGTGCTTTTTCCCATCGTCATTGTTGACTGTGAGGTAGCACGTGCAATCCCAAAATCTGTAACCTTTAACATTCCGTCATTAGTCATGATAATATTCTGGGGCTTTATGTCACGGTGAACCACCGAGTTCTTATGTGCTTCTTCTAATCCATCGCAAATTTGGGCAGCATAACCTATTGCCTCCCGCCACGGAACGACACCTACTTCGTCTATGTACTCTTTTAAAGTTTTTCCTTCAACATATTCCATAACGATATAATATTGACCATTTTCACACCCAACATCATAAATGGACACAATATGAGGGTTTGACAAACTAGCCGCCGCCTGTGCTTCAATATTAAAGCGGCGAACGAACTCCTTATCGTTTTCTAAGTCCTTTTTTAAAGCCTTTATTGCAACGTTGCGGTTTAACAATTTGCAATGTGCCTTATAGACGTTTGCCATACCCCCGTTACCTATTTCTTCAAGTATTTCATATCTTCCTGCTAAAACTGTTCCTACTAAATCCATAAAATCCTCTCCTATCTGAGCATATCTCACGTACTATATAAATCGTATACAAATCACCGTAATATTATCCGTGCCGCCGCTTTCCTTAGCTGATTTTATCAATTCTTCTACAATGTCTTTTGCGTCTTTACCACTTTTAATAATATACGAAATCTCTCTATCGCTAACCATACCACTAAGCCCATCACTGCACATAATAAGGACATCGCCTAGGCAATAATCGTATTCAAAAATATCTGCACATGTGTCATCGTCTGTGCCTAAAGCCCTCGTGATAATATTCTTTTGAGGGTGAAACCGTGCTTCTTCACGGGTAATCGACCCATTTTCAACCATTTCTTCAACTACCGAATGGTCACGTGTTATCTGATATAGCTCATCATTTCTATATGCATATGCACGGCTGTCGCCGACATTTGCAATATATGCACCGTCCAGCTCAAAACAAGATACAACGATAGTTGTTCCCATTCCTGCTTTTGCGGTGTCCTGTTTTGCCAAATTATAGATTTGCGAATTTGCTTCTTCTATAGCTCTGTTTATAATTTGCGGTAAGCTCTTTCTCTCACATTCGTCAAGGATTCCATTTAAAGATTCTGAAACAACATCAACGGCTTTCTGGCTTGCAACCTCACCTGCACTATGTCCGCCCATTCCATCGGCTAACACACAAAATCCACTATTTTCGGTGGGCGAAAACCCGCATATTTTAAAACTATCTTCATTAAGCTCTCGTATACAACCTACATCGCTTGCACCAAATACATCAAATCCCAAAATAAACACCTCTTCCCTCTAAATCACCTATCTGTGTTTCCGTATACTCTAATTTATTTACAAAACGAAAAATTTATGTATTATTCCATTCGAGTTCTGCGAAGCTGTCCACAAGCCGCACTAATATCCGAACCCATTTCACGCCTAACCGTCGCCGTTATATTAGAATCTTCAAGAATTTTCCGAAACCTTTCTATTCTTTCCGTGCCACTCGCCCTATAATCGGTTTCCTTTACACGATTTACAGGTATAAGGTTTACATGGCATAACATACCATAAACCAAATTTGCAAGCTCTCTTGCATTCTTTTCAGAATCATTTACGCCGTCAATCAAAGTATATTCAAACGAAATTCGCCTACTCGTTTTTTCTGTATAATTTCGACAAGCTTTTAACAAACTTTCAATATTATATTTTTTATTAATAGGCATAATCTTAGAGCGCTCTTCATCATCGGTCGCATGTAAAGATATCGACAGCGTTATTTGAAGCTCTTTTTCAGCAAGTGCGTAAATCTTATCGACCACACCACATGTAGACAGGCAAATATGACGGTGACCAATATTAAGTCCATGTTCATTATTCACGTTTTCAAGGAACTTCATTACATTTTCAAAGTTATCTAAAGGTTCCCCAATCCCCATCATTACCACGTTGGAAATGCGGGATTCTAAGTCCTCTTGTATTACGAGGATTTGTTCAATAAGCTCACCTGTCGAAAGATTTCGAACCTTTCCTGCCTTTGTAGACGCACAAAACGTACACCCCATTGCACAACCGACCTGGGTCGATATGCATATAGTATACCCATGCTTATACTTCATTAAAACAGCCTCAATAAAATTTCCATCCTCTAATTTTAACAAATACCGACGGGTTTCGTCAATACGTGAGATATACTTCTTTTCGATTTCCATTCTCCCTATATACGCACACTCTGAAAGTTTAGCTCGCAAAGGCTTTGAAATATTTGTCATGTCTTCAAAGCTATACGCATATTTATATAGCCACTGAAAAATTTGTTTGGTTCTAAAACTAGGTTCGCCCAAACTTATCATGAG
>JAVXFE010000073.1:0-8844 GCA_036658075.1 Oscillospiraceae bacterium | reverse complement strand
TCTGATGCTGAAACAGCAAAAGAAAGAAACACAATGAAGGCTGATTGGGAAGGTTCATCGGATAAATATGCAAGAATGATTTCAAGTTGGCTTGAAAAACTTGGGCTTGTAAAGAAAGTAACTAAATCTATTACGGTATCTTTAGCAAACAAAGAGTATTGCGAAAATATAGGGCAGGCATATACAATAACTGCAACCGGAATAACATCTTTGCGCAAAGCTTTAGGGAAAAGCAAGCATAAGCGTATTGCTAAAAATATATGTTGGGAAATGATGGCAGCAAGCTGCTCAGATAGAGATTATCTCCGTACAAGACGGTCATACATATTAAAATATATCTCAGAAAACAAGAGATTTGTTACTGTTGAGGATATAGTGCAATATTTGAAAGAGGTTGGTCTTGACGAGCAGACTAACACAATAAAAGATGATATTAATGGTTTGATTAACATCGGAATTGAAATAGAAATTAGTGATAGCGGTTATAAATTTAATGACGAAATAAAAGATTTTGTTATTCCATTAGCACAGAACTTAACAAAATCAGATTTATCAACACAAAAAGAAGAGGTTCGCTCACAAATAAAATTGTTGTCACATGAATACTTATCATTGATTGATCTTGCATATGATAGCAAGCAAAATAGATTGTTTGAAATGAAAACATTGGAATTATTAACTGAAGAATGTAATTTCAAAGGACTGCATCTTGGAGGAAGTCGTAAACCTGATGGCTTAATCTATACAGATAATTTAGAAGAAAACTATGGAGTTATCATAGATACAAAAGCATATTCCAAAGGTTATAATTTACCTATATCTCAGGCTGATGAAATGGAAAGATATATAGGCGAGAATCAAACAAGAGATGAAAGAATTAATCCTAATAAATGGTGGGAGCATTTTGACGAAGATATTAATATATTTCATTTTATGTTTGTTTCCGGTCATTTTAAAGGAAATTATCAATCTCAAATCAAACGAATAAGTGCAAATAAAGGAGTTAAAGGCACTGCAATTGCTGTGATTAATTTGCTGTTATTAGCTGAACTATATAAAAATGACGAACTATCTCACAAAAGTATCGGAGCTAGTATTTTCAATAATGATGAATATATTGCTGAAAGATGATAACTTATGATTAATATATGACTTTGGCGAAGTTTCGATATTGGGGATTTGACTTCCCAATATCTCGTTTGCCTTCAGTCTGACATAAAACCGCCACAACCGCATTTTTGCGTTTGTGGCGGTTTTTCTTATAAGTCGATTTTGTGACGTATGCGTTGAACGATTGGTATTAAAATTGATGAGGCAACAATACTCATTAACCATTGTACGGGTGAGGATACAAGAGATATAAGTGCGCCGGGCAAACCGTACATTGGAATTTCTACAACGAAATAACCAATAGTGACAATAAGCAGTGCGGCGATAGCGGCAAGGCTTAAATGCTTAGCATCAATTTTATTATATGCGATTTTCCCTAAAGTGTAGCCCATAAGACCTTTTATAAAAAAAGTAGGGAGTGCAAAAATTGGATAACCTCCAATAATGTCAGCCAAAGAGTGTCCAACCGCTCCAACCGCCGCACCTGCCCACGGTCCTAAAAAAATAGACGCCAGGTATATTATGCTATCGCCAAAGTGTACATAGCCGCCGGTCGGTGTTGGAATTTTTGGAACCATCGTAAGAACTACCGCAAGTGCTGTTAGCATTGATATTCTGATAAACTTTTTAGTGTTCATTTTGACCTCCTATAAAGATATACAATGCTGATAATTATATCACTTGCGAGTTTATTAGTCAAGGGCAGGGTATAATTAAAAGGGTGCATAAATTGTAATATTGATTTTTATTTTAAGATGTCACGACGTGGGTTATATGAATGTGCATGGCATATCGCCAAGGCTATAGCATCGGCGGTGTCGTCGGGTTTTGGAACTTCATCTAAGTTCAGCAAAAGTTTTACCATTTGCTGAACTTGATTTTTTTCTGCTCTTCCATAGCCAACAACGGCTTGCTTTACTTGAAGAGGCGTGTATTCTGCAATTCGAACGCCGTGATTTAAAGCCGCTAATAATAAAACGCCACGTGCCTGGGCAACGTTTATTGCCGTTTTTTGGTTATTATTAAAAAATAATTCTTCAATCGACATAAAATCCGGGTTTGTTCGTTCAATAACGGCATCAAGCTCGTCATGAATGGATTTAAACCGTCCGTTCATTTCCTCGTCTGCGTTTGTGATAATCGCCCCGTATTCAACAACTTTAAATTTGTTTCCTATATAATCAATCACCCCGTATCCAACGATGGCATACCCGGGGTCAACTCCTAAAATTCGCATATTTAGCTCCATTCTAATATTTTATATAGAAATTGTCGATAACTCTTGCAAAAATCTATAATTTGCTATATAATATCATAGATATAACAAAAATGCAATATTGGAGGTCATAACAATGTCAAAAGAAAAAGTTATTTTAGCCTATTCGGGAGGTTTGGACACATCGATAATTATTCCATGGCTCAAGGAGAATTACGACTATGATGTTATTGCTGTATGCGGTGACGTGGGTCAAGGAAAAGAAACAGACGGCCTAGACGAACGTGCTAAAGCGGCAGGTGCATCAAAGCTTTATATAGAGGATTTACGTGATGAATATGTAAAGGATTTCATATTCCCTACATTAAAGGCGGGTGCTGTTTATGAAGGCAAATACCTTCTTGGAACTTCTCATGCACGTCCCATAATCGCACGTCGACTTGTTGAGATTGCTGAAAAAGAAGGCGCCGTTGCCATTTGTCATGGTGCGACCGGAAAAGGTAACGACCAAGTCCGCTTTGAGCTTACTATAAAAGCTCTTGCACCGCACCTTAAAATAATTGCTCCGTGGAGAATATGGGATATAAAATCACGTGAAGATGCTGTGGATTATGCAAACGCACGTGGAATTGAAGTTCCTGTTACAAAAGCGGATCTATATTCACGTGATCGAAACGTTTGGCACATTAGCCATGAGGGAATGGACCTTGAAGACCCTGCAAACATGCCACAATACGACGATTTGTTAAAGCTTACTGTTACGCCACAAAAAGCCCCTGATGTGCCGACATATGTAGAAATCGGCTTTGAGTGTGGCGACCCAATCTCGGTTGATGGTGAAAAAATGACGCCTCTTCACTTGGTTGAAAAACTGAATGAAATCGGTGGCGCAAACGGAATCGGACTTGTCGATATTGTAGAAGACAGACTTGTCGGAATGAAATCCAGAGGCGTTTATGAAACTCCGGGTGGTGCAATTTTATACGCCGCACATGAAGAGCTTGAATACCTTTGCCTTGACAGAAAAACCCAAGCATTTAAGCGTAAAGCTGCAATCGATTTTGCTGATTTGGTTTATGACGGAAACTGGTATACGCCATTGCGTGAGGCTTTAAGTGCTTTTGTGGATAGCACACAACAAACCGTGACCGGCACAGTAAAGCTTATGCTATACAAGGGTACAATCACTCCTGCTGGCGCAACGTCGCCATATTCGCTATATAACGAGGATATCGCTAGCTTTGGCGATAGCCAAGAGTTGTATAGCCATAAGGATTCAGAAGGTTTTATTAACCTATTTGGGTTACCACTTAAAGTTCGAGCTTTAATGAACAAGAAAAACAAAGATACTGAAAATAAATAAGTACAAGGGGAATTTATTATGAAATTATGGGGCGGAAGGTTTTCAAAATCCACTGATTTACTGGTGGATGATTTTAATTCATCTATACGATTTGATGCACGCATGTACAAATGTGACATTGACGGAAGTATGGCACATGCGGAAATGCTTGGAAGGCAAGGGATTATACCAAAAGCAGATGCTGAACTTATTGTGAAAACTTTAGGTGAAATCAAAATCGATATTGAAAATGGAAACGTTGAATTCTTGATTGATGCTGAGGATATTCACATGAATATCGAAACGATTCTTATATCACGTATTGGGGACGTCGGAAAACGCCTGCATACTGGCAGAAGTCGAAATGACCAGGTTGCTTTGGATATTCGAATGTACTTGCGTGATGAGCTTGATGAATTATCCGCCTTAGTTTCACAAATGAAAACGGCACTTTTAGAAATATCAGAGGCGAATTTAGATACCATTATGCCCGGATATACACATCTACAAAAGGCGCAACCTATAACCCTTGCCCATCATATGATGGCGTATTTTGAAATGTTTAAACGTGACGGTGAAAGGCTTTTGGATTGTCGAAAACGCCTTAATGTTATGCCGTTGGGAAGTGGTGCCTTGGCAGGAACAACATATGACCTTGACCGTGAGTTTGTCGCTAAAAAATTAGATTTTGACGCTGTTACTATGAACAGTCTAGATGGAGTTTCAGACAGGGATTTTGTCCTTGAACTCGCTTTTGACTTATCTACAATAATGATGCACCTTAGCAGAATAGCGGAGGAAATTATTCTTTGGAGTTCAAACGAATTTGGGTTTGTGGAACTTGACGATGCATATAGTACGGGTTCTAGCATTATGCCACAGAAGAAGAATCCTGACGTTGCCGAGCTTGCACGTGGAAAAACCGGAAGAGTTTACGGTTCGCTTATGGGGCTTTTAACCGTTATGAAGGGGATTCCTCTTGCATACAACAAAGATATGCAAGAGGACAAAGAGCAAATCTTTGACGCTGTGGATACCGTGAAAATGTGCTTGCCTGTTTTTAGTAAGATGCTTACAACCATGCGTGTGAAACGTGATGCAATGTTAAAAGGTGCAAAGGGTGGTTTTACAAATGCAACGGACGTTGCGGATTATCTTGTAAAGCACGGGTTGCCTTTTAGAGATGCCCATGGGGTTGTTGGAAAAATGGTGGCGTATTGTATCGAAAACGATACGGTTATTGATGCTTTAAGCATTGATGAGTTCAAAGGGTTTTCGGAGTTGTTTGAAGATAATATCTATGATGAAATCTCTCTTGAAACCTGTGTAAACCAACGAAAGCTTATTGGTGGTCCTGCAATTGAAACGATGAAAGCTGTGATTGAAAGTTATAAAAAAGCTTAAATTTAACATTTTTTGTGCATGTTCTAAAATTCGAAAAACCTACATATAAATATACAAAGTCTAGGGATTTTAAATCCCATATGGGAGGCATTGTATGTGAGGTGTTATATCGAAGAAAGGACAATCGAGCTTGCGAATTACATAATCGAAAATAAATGCACAGTTAGAGAAGCTGCAAAAAAGTTTGGGATTTCTAAATCAACCGTGCATAAAGATATCACGGAAAGGCTCATGAATATCAATCGTATGCTAGGGGAGGAAGTACGAGAAATCCTCCTTGAAAACAAGCAAGAGCGGCACATTCGTGGGGGATATGCTACCCGTGAAAAATATAGGCACCAGCGAGAAGCGGGATAGATAGAGGATATACAAAAGACCTCCTGTAAAAAACAGGGGGTCTTTTGTATATTTAAATCTTTGATTTAAATATTATGGTCATTCGGATTGTGCCAATAAGAATTATGAATATTGATAGTCCAAGTATTAAGCCCAGCATCCAGACCGGTAAATTTGTGTCATGTTTTGTCATGTCTGAATAACTTTTTAAAGAATATTCGCTATTGTTTTTATAATGACCCAGCAAGAAGTCTTTTGTTAATTTTTGAACTTTATCAATATTATGCGTGCTTTTTGAAATTATCGAATAGGTGTTTATATTATTTGTGCCGATAATAAGTCCGCCGGCGGTGTATGGAATAATGATGCAGTTATTTGTGGAATCTGCATTTTCTATCACATTCGAATTTGAAAATGGCTTTAAAACACCACAAACTGTAAAAAATTCTTCGCCTATTTGAACATCTTTGCCTATTGAATCACCGGGGTTTTTACCGAACAATTCAGCAGAGGTATAACTCCCTAAAATTACTTTTCGGCGATGATTATCCATATCGATTTGAGTGAAGTTTTCGCCTGCCTCTAGTCTTGCACGACTATTTTCAATATACGCCGTAGTGGTTGCAATAGCTGTGGATTTTGTTTTTCTCTCGTTTTTTTCATTTTTTCCACTTTCAATATTTTCCGCATTAACGACCTTTTCGGGATTAGCAACAGAAACGTCATTTGCCGTCATATTTGGAAATATGGTTTCTATATCCTTTGAGTTTTGGGACTGAAAGTCCTTCATGTCTTGTAAAGTAATATTATCAACCCCATTTTTCAAAAGTGAAACGTTTACCGTGTTTGCTTGAAGGGGCGATAGTGCGTGCCTTGTGTCAACTTTTACAAAGCTTCCAATTATTAAAAGTGACAATATGACACAAAGTCCTACTGATATTTCTAAAATTGCCAAAATAGAACTCACTTTGTTTTTTAGAAATTGCCTTTTTGCTTTGTGCAAAGTGGTGCATAATGTGTCAAAAACATTGTGGATTTTAGAGCGTATATTCATGTGTATCATCATCCTTTACAAAGTCGAATTCATTATAATTAGTCCGCCTTGCTAATATTAAGAGGAAGGTTCGGCTTTTGGGTGGGTTTGCTTGAAGGGTTCGGATTGGCTGATGAATTAGGTCGGCTTGAGGTGTTTGGCGTTGTTTGGTAAGGGTTTACCGTTGCGCCGGGGGCGGAGGAATTTGTTGGGTTTCCTGATGGGTTAGGGGCGTTGTTCGTTTTGTTATCTTCATTTGGTTTGCCTGAGGCACCAGGGGAAGCACTAGGGCTTGGAGGTGTTCCGATTGCCATAGGCTCGGTTTCAGAATAAACCACAATGTCGCCTTCGCTTAATCCTGAGGTGATTTGTACATTTGTACCGTCTGAAATCCCTATTCTGACAGGGGTGACAGAACAGCCCTCCGGAACCTTTATCCATGAATAATTGTTTGTCTCTTCTGGATTTTCGTTTTCCTCTTTTGTTGTAGGTACGTCAAGAGCTGCATTTTTGGTTAAAACAAACGCATTGGTTCCGGTTGTGCCAATCAAGGCTTTTTCAGGGACGGTCAGAACGTTTGTAACGGATTTAAGGATTATTTTTGCATTAATGTTCATACCCGCTTTTAAGTCGCCGGGTTCAGGAAGGGTAACTTCTACATCGTATGTCGTGATTCCGTTATCTTTAGCCTTGCCCTCACTTGCGACATTTGTAACCTCTCCTGTAAACTTTTCATTTGGAAGTGCGTCTGCGGTAACTTTCGCTTTTTGACCAAGTTCCATATTCCAAACGTTAAATTCATCTATCGGAACGACAAACTTCATTTCTTCGGTGTTGGCGATTATCATCATCGGATGCTCACGGTCGCCAACGCTTACGTTGTCGCCAACGGTAATGGCTTTTGCAGTAACCGTTCCGGTAACAGGTGACTTTATTGTATATCGTTCAAGCTCTTTTTTTGCGGATTCCAAAGCTAGCTCGGCAGTTTTGATGTCGATACTTTGACCTTTTTCAGACGCCTCTAATGCAGGGTCTGTTAAAGTTGCAACAAGCTGACCATTTCTAACAGCCTGACCTTCGCGTACGCTAACGGATTGAACAGTGCCTTTTATGCCTGCCAAAACCGAAATTTCACGTTCGTCATCACGGCGAATAGTGGCAATCTCACCACCGTTTATAGTAGAACCTTTTTGAATTGAGATGTTTTCAATAATTCCGCTGGCGTTTGCATAAATTTTAAGCCCAGAAAGCGAAACTTCTGTTTCACTTTGGGTTGCCTTTGCCTTTTGAACTTCGTTTTCTGCTTTTTGAACGGCGAGTTCGGCACTTGTGCTATCGAGCTTATATATAACCTCGCCTTCTCGTATAAGGTCACCGATAGCGGTGTTTGACTCGGTTACAACGCCCGAAACCAGTGATGTAATGTTATATTTAGCTGAAGATTGAACAGTTCCGCCGGTCGTGATTGACTGGATTACATTTCCACGACCAACCGTGAGCTTAGTATAATGTTTGAGAGGGTCAACGGTTTTCGACCATACTAGCAAAAATACAAGAATTAAGCATACCATTCCGATAGAGGCAGAAACTCCAATTAATGACTTTTTGTGCTTTTTACAAAAAGATTTAAACTTACCATTCGATTTAGGTTTAGAAGAATCACGCTTTTTACTATGGAAATTAAAGCCAAACCTTTTCTTTTTCTTCCCACCCTCGTCCAAACCCGGGTCGGTATCGTTAATAGAAGAAATATCAATATATTCGATTTCATCAACAGCGTTGTTTGCCGCCACACGTGGTGCATAACCGTAATACGGAGCAGGTTCAGAGTCTTCTTGTTCTGGATTTTCAGCTGCGAATTTGTCGTTTGTGGCTGTGCCAATATCGTCATCTTCCCAAACGGGAGTAGGAGAATATTCGTCATCGCATAACTCATCCGCTGCCGCAATAATTTCAGCAGTAGAAAGCGTTGCGGTATCATAGTCGTCATAATATTCAGTCTCTTTTTTAAAATCAGCTTTAGCGATATTATCCTCGGCGTTTTCTGAAACGTTTTCGTCAGTGTCTTGGATAATGTTACTTGAAACAGGATTTTCTAAAGTTTCATCGTTTGAAACGTATGTGCCGAATATTTCAGTCATAACGTCGTTGGTGTCAACAGTGGTTTTAAGGTCCGCTTCTGAACGGTTTATATCAACCTGTGTTTTGGGTGTAGATTGTTCAATCGTGGCTTTTTTATTATTCTTGCCTTTTTTAAACATGCCACGTATTTTTTGCAATAACTCTTGCATTGCAATTCCTCCTATGTGTTTAAAGCATAATCAACTTATCATATAATACTTCCCTATAGTATATCAGAAAAAGTGATTATAATTGTTAACGCTTTATTAAGTTTTCAAAACA
>JAVXFE010000072.1:0-8916 GCA_036658075.1 Oscillospiraceae bacterium | reverse complement strand
ACGATTTTTGGGTTAATATTGAGGACGTAATGTTTTTTGTCGTGTGCGGTGCTGTTTTTTTCTTGACTGCGTATTTTAAAAATGATGGAGAGCTTAGGTGGCACGGCTTTTTGGGGGCGATAATAGGCTTTGTGGGATACAAGTTATTATGTGGTGATATTATAGTAGAAAGTCTGCTCTGGTTTATGGGAATATTAAAATCCGCAATAACTTTTTTAATAAAAATAATATTGCTTCCTGTGATATTTTTATTTAAATTATTTAAGAAGCCGGTAACGGTTGTTGCGTGGTATGCAAAAAAAGGTGTAAAACAGGCAAAAAGCACTGTTAAGACACATGGAAGCCGTGTTAAAAATTTATTTGCAAATTCTCTGAAGTTAATAAAGAAAAAGTAGTTTTTATCGTTGACAAAACCTCGGTACTGGTATATAATCATTACTATAATATTAGAAAGAGGTGGAAGAAATTGTCGACTACTCCACTAGATTCAGAAAGTCTATCTGTAATACATAAAGTAAACAATAAAAACATAGCTAACAAAAGCAAAAATGGTAAAAAAAGAAAGTATAATTTACGGAAAATCGCAACAACTTTGGCTGCTGTGGCTTTTGCCTTGTACTTTGTGTACAGCATAGGATGGCAACAATTTTCTATTAGTAAAAAGAAAGATGAAATTCAAGCACTTCAAACTCAGATTGAAACAGCCAAGCAGGAAACGGTAAAGCTTCAATCCGAACTTGACAGTGTTAATGACCCTGAGTATTTAGAACGGATGGCACGAGAAAAGTTAGGGCTTGTTCAAGCAAATGAAAGAGTATTTATTGATGCAAATAAAGGAAAGTAATAAATATTTTAAAATAGTAAATAATAGAAATATCATATATGCAAAATTACATAGGGACATTTCCCTTGGAGAGGATTTTTTGAAGAATGCAAATTGAAGTTGGAGCAATACTTGAAGGAAAGATTAGTGGAATTGCAGCGTTTGGAGCTTTTGTGGAACTTGAAGGAGGTAAAACCGGACTCATTCATATTTCGGAAATTGCATCAGAATATGTTGATGATATCAAGAAACATTTGACAGTAGGTCAAGAGGTTAAAGTTAAGGTTATTAGTACGGAGAATAATAAAATCAGTTTATCTGTTAAGCAAAACGGCGAGATACCTATTGTACAGCCGGAAAGAAAGCCTGTTGAAAAAAGACCGAGAAGAAATGGAGCGAAAGCACCATATACCAGTCCAAAACGACCACCGGCTGATTTTGAGTTTGTATCAAAACGTAAACCAGATGATATGTCTTTTGACGATATGCTGCTTAAATTTAAACAGGACAGCGATGAAAAGATTCAAGATTTAAAGAGGAGCAATGACGGAAAACGCAGTGGCGGATATAAGCGGGCATATTAAGCGGGCATATAAATTTGACGCTACGGGTGGTGAATAACATGAATACAGAGATAATAGTATGGCTTGTTTTGGCAATTGTGCTTGGCGTAATTGAAAGCCTAACGGTGTCATTATTAACGATTTGGATTGCAATAGGCGCACTTGGTGCGACCATTGCGGCAGCACTTGGAGCCAATATACTGATACAATGCTTGGTTTTCATAATAGTTTCAGGGGTGCTTTTGATATTTACCAGACCTCTTGTTAAGAAGTTTATGGACAAAAAGGGTGGCGCTACCAACGCAGACCGAATTATTGGTGAAGAAGGTAGAGTTATAATCAAGATTGAACAGATTGAAAACAAAGGGCAGGTGCGTGTTCGAGGTCAAATTTGGTCAGCGACAGAAATAAATGGAAAAGATGTCGAAGTCGGCGAACTTGTCATTGTTGAAAAAATTCAAGGCGTACACGTTATTGTTCGTAAAAAAGATATTAAATAACGACATTATATAAATTTTAGGGAGGTTTACGTTATGGTTTTAGTATTAATTATATTGGCTATACTTGCGATATTGGTCATAATGGGCAACATTAAAGTCGTATCACAATCTAATTCGTATGTTATTGAACGCCTAGGAGCGTATAGTACAACATGGGAAGTCGGCGTACATTTTAAAATTCCACTATTTGAGAAGATTGCTAAAAAAGTCAGCTTAAAAGAGCAAGTTGTGGATTTTCCGCCACAACCGGTTATTACAAAAGATAATGTAACTATGCAGATTGATACAGTAGTATATTTTCAAATTACTGATGCGAAGCTTTTCACATATGGCGTTGAACTCCCAATGTCGGCTATTGAAAATTTAACCGCTACAACTCTTAGAAATATTATTGGTGATATGGAACTGGATTCAAGCTTAACATCACGTGACGTTATAAACACAAAAATGCGTGCGATATTAGATGAAGCTACTGACCCGTGGGGAATAAAGGTAAATCGTGTTGAACTTAAAAATATTTTACCTCCTGCTGGTATTCGTGAAGCAATGGAAAAGCAAATGAAGGCAGAGCGTGAGAGACGTGAGTCTATTTTAAGAGCAGAAGGCGAAAAGCGTTCAGCTGTTCTCGTTGCAGAAGGCGAAAAAGAATCGAGAATTTTACGTGCTGAAGCTGATAAAACGGCACAAATTCTTAATGCAGAAGCTGATAAAGAAGCGACAATTAAAATTGCAGAAGGTCAAGCTTTAGCTATTAAGGAAGTTCAAGCTGCTAACGCAGAGGGTATAAAAATGCTTAATGTTTCAAGTCCAAGTGAGCAGGTTTTACTTATTAAAAAGCTTGAGGCTCTTGAAAAAGTTGCTGATGGAAAGGCGACAAAAATTATTATACCGTCTGAACTTCAAGGAATAGCAGGATTGGTTTCCACTATCAAGGAAGTTGCGACAGACGTTAAATAAATGATAAAGATTAAAAATAAATTTGCGTAGAATTTAGATTCTACGCAAATTTCTACTATAAACCAAGCAAAAGTTGTTATTGATTTACTTACAAATGAACAAAGTTTTAGGAGGAATTTTTTTATGTCAGGACATTCAAAATGGGCTACAATAAAACGGAAAAAAGGTGCGCTTGATGCAAAGCGTGGTAAAATCTTTACTAAAATCGGAAGAGAAATTATGGTTGCGGTAAAAGATGGTGGACCTGATCCGGAAGTAAACTCAAAGTTGCGTGACGTTATCGCAAAAGCGAAAGCTAATAATATGCCAAATGATACCATTCAAAGAAGCATTAAAAAAGCGTCAGGCGAGGGTAGCGAAAACGAATATATGGAAATGGTTTATGAAGGTTATGGACCGGGCGGAGTCGCTTTAATGGTAGAAACTTTAAGCGATAACAAAAATCGAACAGCCGCTGACCTTAGGCATTATTTCGATAAAAATGGCGGAAATTTAGGACAAATGGGCTGTGTTGGATTTATGTTTGACCGAAAAGGCTTAATTGTTATTGAAAACGCCGATAATATTGATGAAGATTCGCTTATGATGGCAGCTCTTGAAGCAGGTGCGGATGATTTTAACGTTGAAGAAGAATGTTTTGAAATTCTTACATCTCCTGAAACTTTCAGCTCTACACGTGATACTTTATCTGATGCGGGATATGAGTTTGCGGAAGCTGAAATAAGTTACATACCACAAACTACAACTGTTTTGGATGCAGAAAATGTGATAAAAATGGAAAAACTTGTTGATATGCTAGAAGAAAATGATGATGTGCAAAATGTATATCATACATGGGAAATGCCAAATGATGATGAATAGATAATAGGCGAATGACGCCTGACGTCATATTGTAAGGGCGTGTATGCGTCCTTATATTTTTTGAATTTATAAAGTTTTAAATTATAAAAATTCGAGATATAGTTAAAATTTTAGATTTGGAGGTGAATCATGTGCCAAGAATAATTCATACAGGTGATATTCATTTTGATACGCCTTTTACATCACGGCTAAATCGAAAAGATGCGGAACTCAGACGTAGCGAAATTAAGGCGACTTTTGGTAAGATTATTTCTAAAGCTAACGATGCGGATTTGTTGCTTATCGCGGGCGATTTGTTTGATGGAGGAACCGTTTCTGTCGATACTATTAATTTTTTAAAGCGGAAATTTTCAGAAATTCCAAATACTCGTGTCTTTATTTCAGCGGGTAATCATGACCCATATACTCCAAATTCTATCTATGAAAGCGTCGATTTTGGCAAAAATGTTCACGTTTTTGGCACTGAACTCGAATATGTCGATATAGCTGAACTTAAAACACGTGTGCATGGAATTAGCTTTAAGACTGAACATTGTGGTGCCATGTTTAAAAAGTTTGAGACGGCAGATGATATGGTTAATATTTTGCTTATACACGGAGATGTGTCGCCAATTTTGGAAAATTCTCAATATAATCCAATCACAAAGGCTGAACTTTCGGCGTCTAAGATGGATTATGTTGCACTTGGACATATTCACAAATATAGCGGAATCCAAATGGCAGAGAATGTTGCGTGGGCGTATTGTGGAATTCCCGAAGGGCGTGGGTTTGACGAGGATGGCGGACGGGGAATAATTGAGGGGAATATTGAAAAATCCAACGTAAATCTTGAATTTTTTGAAATTTGCCATCGTCGTTATTTTAATCTTGAAGTTGACATCAGTGAGGCAAAAGATGAACTGCATATTTCTGAAATTATTAAAGAATCTATGAAAAAAGTCGGAAGTGTTAACGACCTATATAAAATAATTTTAAAAGGTGAAATTGACCAGGATTTGACGATTGATAACGATTTTATAACTAAAAATTTATCTAATGATGCGTTTTTTGTTGAGATTTCGGATTGTACTGAAAGTTCGTATAATTATATGGAGGTAGCGAGCGAAAACAGCTTGCAAGGTCGATTTGTAAATAGTATGCTTGACACAATTGCAAAGCTTGATGGTGATGAAAAAGAAATTGCAAAAATGGCACTTGAATATGGCGTGAAAGCAATGAAATAAATGTGAGGTGAAGTCGTGGTACGGATTAAAAAGTTGTATATAACAAGATACGGAAAATTTTCAAATTTTAGTTTGGACTTCGATGACGGACTAAATGTAATTGCAGGCGAAAACGAGGCAGGAAAATCTACCATACAATCCTGTATCCGAGCAATGCTATATGGATTTTCTAAAAAGAAAAAACAGATAGGCGTTTTACGTGACCGTGACCGTGCCATTCCATGGGAGGGCGGTAAGGTTATTGCCGCTATGACCGTTAATCTGGATGGAAGAGAGCTTGAGATTCGCCGTGAGTTTGGGAAAACCGCCGCAAGTGATAAAATTTTGGTTGTTGACATAAGTACAGGTGAGGAAATAAATGAACTTATGGTAAATGATGTCGGTGAAAAACTCTTTGGAATGAACGAAACTGTTTTTGAAAAAACGGTATGGATTGGGCAAAATGATGTTTATATTGGCGGTTCAAGTGAAGATATTACTATGCGACTTGTAAATCTTTGTCAAACAGGAGATGCGGACGTTTCAATCACCAAAGCTATGGATAATCTAAATGCAAAAAAGGCTGAACTGAAGGCAAAGGACAAGCGTAGTAGTGACGGAGAGATTGATAAGCTAAATAAAAAGCGTGAAAACTTGATACAAGAAAAATATAATATACAAACCATGTATAATCAGCGGATTACGTCGCAAAATAAAATAAAGGAATTAAAGGCGACTAACTTGCTGTTTGAAAATGATATAGAGCAGCTTGAAAAGTTTAAAAAAGCAAAAGAAGAGCAGGCTTTGACAGAACGAGTCAAGCAACTTATGGCACTTTCTGAAAAAAAAGATGATATTATCAAAAGTGAAAATTTTCAAGCGAGTGAGAAAATTGCAGAAGATGATATTAAAAATGCAGAAGAACTCGAAAAACATATTTTAGAAATTAACCAAAGTCCCTCCACTGATGCTGAATTTGCAAGAATTAAGAGCGAGGCAGGAAAACATCAAAAATGGAAACAACGTTATATAGCCGGGATGGGACTTTCAATATTAATAATAATTGCCGGCGTGATTTTGGAAATTTTTGAAGGACCACTTTTGGCGATTATTGTATGGATAGTTGGAGCTTTTGCTTTGATAACTTCTATAATTTTAAATAGTAGGCACAAAAATATACAAAATAGGCTAAATGAAAAGATTAATGAATATATGAGAGAAAATGCTGAAAGGATTGCTAAACTTTCGGATTTGACACAGAGATTAAATGAAATTTTAAACAAATATAACATTAAAAATTCAAAAGAAATGCGGAATATTTATACTGAATATTTAACAAATTTAGAAAAAATCAGCACTTTTCAAACGGCGTATGATACACTTTTGGGACTTGATGATTTTGAGGAATTACAAAATAAAGCAGAACAATTTAAGGACATGAATTATGAAGCTTTAAACTTGAAACTCACTACAAATAAATCAATTGAAGAGTTGCGAGATGGGATTCAAAAAAATCTTAATGAAATTAATGATATTGAAAATAAGGTGAGTTATGAATATAGCGGAAGCGAAAATGTCCTTGATGTGATTTCAGAAATTAAAGATATAGATGCGAAACTTCTTGAAATGCAGAATAAATATAAAGCGGTTTTAATGGCAATAAAAGTAATGGAAAACGCATATATGTTAGTGAAATCGGATTTTACGCCACAGGTTAATTTAAAAGTTAATGATATATTGCGTCGCTTAACAGCGGAAAAGCATACAAACGTTTTGGTAGCAGAAGATTATAAATTACAACTTTTGGAAAGTGATAATAAATTGTTAAAGGCGGAATATTTTAGCCTTGGTACATATCAGCAAATTTACTTTGCCTTGCGGCTTGGAATAGCACAACTTATTAATGAAAAAAGTGAGGCTTTGTTCTTTGATGATTTGTTTATGACGTATGACGAAAAGCGTGCAAAACTGGCGATGGATTATATTTTTGAAATAGCCGAAGAGTGCCAGGTGATACTTTTTACATGTCATAAAAGAGATGTGAATAATGCAAAAATGTTAAATAAAGTAAAAATTATTGAAATTTAAGGAGGATATAATATGACTACAGAGGTTAATAACACACGGGGAATAGTTAGAATTTCTAATAATGTTATAGGGAAGTTAGCAGGATACGCTGCTACAAACTGCTATGGTGTTGTTGGAATGGCAACGGGTGGCGGAAAAGATGGCTTTGCAAAACTTTTAAAACTTGAAAATATGGATAAGGGCGTTCGTGTGAAGGTTGAAGGAAATACTCTTGAGATTGCGTTGTTCATAATAGTTGAATATGGTGTGAATATTAACACTGTTGGCGACGTTATAAAGAGCAATGTCAAGTATCAAATAGAGCAAATGACAGGGCTTGAAGTTAAGTCGGTTATTGTTAATGTTGAGAGCATTCGAGTTAACTAATTCAAAAGTGGATTTAAAGATAATTATTTATGAATGGAGTGTGGTTAATGATGAATGCCATTGAACTAAAAGATTTGCAGTTGATGATAGAGTCTGCTTCTAATAATTTGCAAAATAATAAAAAACTTATCAATGACCTAAATGTTTTCCCTGTCCCTGATGGAGATACAGGAACAAATATGAGTTTGACTTTTGGCGTTGCGGCAGCCGATGTGTTAAAAAAAGATATTAAAACAGCGGGTGAACTCACGCACGCTTTAGCAAAATCAGCTCTTAGAAACGCACGTGGAAATTCAGGCGTTATATTATCACAAATTTTACGAGGGTTTTCGTCACGTTTAAGAGATGTGGAAAATATTACTGTTTCTGATTTGAAAAATGCGACAATGGGTGGAAGAGATACTGCATATCGTGCGGTTATGAAACCAACCGAAGGTACAATTTTAACGGTTATTCGTGAAATTGCTGAATTCGCAGAAGAACATTTTGTAGAATACGACGATGTATCAAAATTTTTAGAAGCTCTTCTTGAAGCCGGACAAAAAAGTCTTGCAAATACTCCGGAGTATTTGCCTGTATTAAAACAGGCAGGGGTTGTAGATGCTGGCGGAATGGGCGTTGTCGTTTTACTTGAGGGTATGGTAAAGGCTTTTGTAAGTGGCAAAGTTGTAGAACTTACAGAAGATGCAGCAAGTGAGAAAATTGCTGAAACATCAAATGCAAAAGAATCGGCTGAAGTAAATATAAAGTATCACTATTGCACAGAGTTCTTAATCAACAAAACCCCGGATAGACAGGCGAAGCAGTTTATTGCGGCAATTGAATCTAAGGGCGATTGTATGCTTGTTATTGATGATGAGGAAATAGTTAAAGTTCATATACATACAAATCATCCTGGATTTGTTATAGAACAAGCCCTTAAATTGGGCGAACTAACTCGCCTTAAAATCGATAATATGAAATATCAGCATGACGAAAAATTAATTGAAAATGCGGATGAAAATAAAATTAAAACCGAGGATGTTAAACCATATGGATTTGTAGCGGTCTCTTCTGGCAGCGGAATGAGTGAAATCTTTAAAAGTGTAGATGTTGATATTGTGGTTGAAGGCGGACAGACTATGAACCCAAGCACCCAGGACCTTTTGGATGCAGTGGGACGAGTTAATGCCGAAACGGTTTTTATATTACCAAATAATAAGAATATAATTTTAGCGGCAGAACAAGTTTGTGGCTTAGCTAAGTGTAAGGTTGTCGTAATCCCCACTCGAAATATTCCGGAAGGGATTTCTGCAGTTTTGGGATTTGATGAAGGTTCAAGTGTAGAGGAAAATATCGAAGTGATGAACGCAATGAAAAATGATGTTAAATGCGGTCAAATTACTTTTGCGGCACGTGATTCAAGAATGGATAATAATGATATTCATGAAGGTGATATTATGGGTATTGTTGGAAGCAAAATCGAATTTACCGGGAATAATATGAATGCGGTGTGTCACGAACTTACTGATTCTCTCGTGACAGACGAAACTGGCGTTATTTCAATATATTATGGT
>JAVXFE010000071.1:0-9002 GCA_036658075.1 Oscillospiraceae bacterium | reverse complement strand
ATGAATTAAACATAATTGATACTCCTGGACACGTAGATTTTACAGTTGAGGTTGAAAGATCATTAAGAGTTCTTGATGGAGCTGTTACTGTTCTAGATGCAAAGAGTGGAGTTGAACCACAAACTGAAACTGTTTGGAGACAGGCAGACAAGTATGGTGTTCCAAGAATGATATATGTTAATAAAATGGACGCTACAGGCGCAAACTTCTTTAGATGCATTAATACTGTAAGAGATAGATTGAAAGCTAATGCAGTACCAATACAAATACCAGTTGGAGCAGAAGATCAATTTAAAGGTATGATAGATTTAATAACAAATAAAGCTATATTATTTTATGATGATTTAGGTACTGATGTAAGAATTGAAGAAATTCCTGCAGAATTAGCTGAAAAAGCAGAAGAGTATAGAATGGCTATGATCGAGGCTATAGCTGAGACTAATGAAGATTTAATGGAAAAATACCTTGAAGGTGAAGAATTAACTGAAGACGAGCTACATGATGGGTTAAGAAAAGCTACTATAGCAAATGAAATAGTTCCATGTATATGTGGATCTTCATATAAGAACAAAGGAGTTCAGGAAATGATAAATGGCGTTGTTGCGTATTTACCATCTCCATTAGATATTCCTGCAATTCAAGGTACTACTTTAGAAGGCGAAGCTGATTCAAGAGAAGCGTCAGATGATGCTCCGATGGCAGCTCTAGCATTTAAAATAGCTACTGACCCATTTGTTGGTAAACTATGTTTCTTCCGTGTATATTCAGGAACGCTTACGAGCGGTTCGCACGTATATAACTCGGTAAAAGGAAACAGAGAGAGAATAGGCCGTATTTTGCAGATGCATGCTAACCACCGTGAGGATATCGATATTGTATATTCTGGTGATATCGCATCAGCAGTAGGTCTTAAAAACACAACAACAGGTGATACACTTTGTGATGAAAAGAATCCAATTATTCTTGAGTCTATGGAGTTTCCTGAACCTGTTATTCGTGTTGCTATTGAACCTAAGACAAAAGCTGGACAAGAAAAGATGGGTATCGCTTTATCTAAACTTGCAGAAGAAGATCCTACTTTTAGAACATATACAGATGATGAAACAGGTCAAACTATCATCGCCGGTATGGGTGAGCTTCATCTTGAAATCATTGTTGACAGATTGTTGCGTGAATTTAAGGTAGAGGCAGATGTAGGTAATCCTCAGGTATCTTATCGTGAGACTATTACAGAAACTGTACGAGTTGACCATAAATACGCTCGTCAATCGGGTGGTAAAGGTCAGTACGGACACGTTGTAATGACAATGGAACCTCTTGAAGCGGGTAGTGGTTATGTATTCGAAAGCAAGGTTGTTGGTGGATCTATTCCTAAGGAATATATCGGACCTATCGACCAAGGTATCCAAGGAGCTATGCAAACTGGTGTATTAGCTGGCTATCCTGTAGTTGACGTTAAGTGTACCGTTATTGATGGTTCGTATCATGAAGTCGATTCATCTGAGATGGCGTTTAAAATTGCCGGTTCTATGGCGTTTAAAGACGGCTGTCGTAAGGCGAAATCTGTAATCATGGAGCCAATCATGAAGGTTGTAGTAAACATGCCTGAAGAGTACATGGGTGACGTTATGGGTGACCTAAGCTCACGTCGTGGACAAATTCAAGGTATGGAAGCCAGAACAGGCGCTCAAGAAATTACTGCAAATGTTCCGCTATCTGAAATGTTTGGTTATGCAACAGAACTTCGTTCAAGAACTCAGGGCCGTGGACAATATTCTATGGAACCTAGTCATTTTGAAGAAATTCCTAAGAGCATTGCTGAAAAAATTATTAAAGAGCGTAACGCAGAATAATAAATTTCAAAAATTTTCATAAAACTATTGAAATTATTTTAAATTAATAGTAAAATTAGTGATATGATTATAAAAATTATTAAATATTTATATTTTATTAAATAGGAGGAAAGTAAAATGGCAAAGGTAAAATTCGAAAGAAATAAACCACATGTTAATATTGGAACAATTGGACACGTAGATCATGGTAAGACTACTCTTACAGCTGCTATTACAAAAGTTTTGGCTCTTAATGGTCAAGCAAATTTTGAAGCATACGACATGATTGATAAAGCACCTGAGGAGAGAGAAAGAGGTATTACTATCTCTACAGCTCACGTTGAGTATGAAACTGACAATCGTCATTATGCACACGTTGACTGCCCGGGACATGCCGATTATGTTAAGAACATGATCACTGGTGCTGCTCAAATGGATGGCGCTATCTTGGTTGTATCTTCTGCTGATGGTCCTATGCCTCAAACAAGAGAGCATATCCTTTTATCACGTCAGGTTGGCGTACCTTATATCGTTGTATTTATGAATAAGGTTGACCAGGTTGATGATGAAGAATTACTTGAATTAGTAGAAATGGAAATCAGAGAGCTTCTTAGCGAATATGATTTCCCAGGTGACGATATTCCAATCGTTAAAGGTAGCGCTCTTAAAGTTCTTGAATGTGATTCTACTGACTATAACGCTCCTGAATATGCTTGTATTCGTGATCTTATGGCTGAAGTTGATAGCTATATTCCAGAACCAGAACGTAAGAGTGACCTTCCTTTCTTAATGCCTATCGAGGATATCTTCTCTATCACAGGTCGTGGTACAGTTGCTACAGGTAGAGTTGAAAGAGGAAAATTGAACCTTTCTGATGAAGTTGAAATCGTTGGACTTGCAGAAGCAACTCGTAAAGTTGTTGTTACAGGTATCGAAATGTTTAGAAAACTTCTTGATTATGCTGAAGCTGGCGATAATATCGGTGCTCTTCTACGTGGCGTAGCTCGTGAAGAAATCGAAAGAGGTCAAGTTCTTGCTAAACCAGGTAGTATTACACCACACACCAAGTTTAAAGGTGAGGTTTATGTTTTGACTAAAGATGAAGGTGGTCGTCATACACCATTTTTCACAAACTACAGACCTCAGTTTTATTTCAGAACAACTGATGTAACTGGTGTTGTAAATCTTCCTGATGGCATCGAAATGTGTATGCCTGGTGATAACATCACTATGACTGTTGAACTTACAACAACAATCGCTATTGAAGAAGGACTACGTTTCGCTATCCGTGAGGGTGGTAGAACAGTTGGTTCGGGCGTTGTTACCGAAGTAATTAAATAATTAAACTTTAAAACCCTACAGGCTAAGGCTTGTAGGGTTTTTTGCTATTAAGGCTTTTATATTAATTCTGTGGTTTGACTGATTTTTTACTGAGATTAAAAATAAAATTAAAATATTTTAAAAAACACTTGACAAGTGAAAGAAAATAGGTTATTATAAAACAGTAATCATTATCAGTTAGTTGAAAGGGGGTTCGATAAAGATGACACAAACAATAAAAGTTAAGCGAAGTCGGCAACGTGAAGCAATTTTAGAAGTTTTAAATTCTACAAAGGCTCACCCAACTGCTGAACGTGTTTACGAAGAGGCAAAACTTATAATTCCAAATATAAGCCTTGGAACTGTCTATCGAAACCTTTCGAAATTAGTTGGAGCCGGCGAAATATTAAAAGTTGATGTTGGCGATGGTTATGACCACTTTGACGGAAATTCTGCACCGCATTATCATCTTGTGTGCGAAAAATGTGCTAAAGTTTTTGATTTAGATATTAAATATGATAATACTTTGAATAATATAGCACAGAATAAAGTTAAAGGAAAAATTAATAGTCACTCGCTTTTGTTCTATGGAACATGCGATGAATGTGCAAAATAATAGCATTTAAATATAAATTGAATTTATTTAGGAGGATTTTTATTATGGCAAAATGGGTATGCAGTGTATGTGGATATGTTCACGAGGGAGATTCAGCACCGGAGGTTTGTCCTATTTGTAAAGCAACAGCTGAAAAGTTTAATAAGCAAGAAGGCGAATCATCATGGGCATGTGAACATGTAATTGGCGTTGCAAGCGACGTTGACAAGAGAGTTTATGATGGACTTCAAGCTAACTTTAATGGCGAATGCACAGAAGTTGGTATGTATTTAGCAATGAGCCGTCAGGCTATCCGTGAAGGATTACCGGAGATTGGTGCATTTTATCAGCAAGCTGCTTTTGAAGAAGCGGAACATGCAGCAAAATTTGCTGAATTGTTAGGCGAAGTTGTTTTTGCGGATACGAAGAAAAACTTACAGCTTAGAGTTGACGCTGAAAATGGTGCAACGGCCGGAAAGTTTGAACTTGCAAAATTGGCAAAAGAACTTAATTATGATGCAATTCATGATACCGTTCACGAAATGGCTAAAGACGAAGCAAGACACGGAAAAGGCTTTGAAGGTTTATTAAAGAGATATTTTGGTTAATAAATTACCTTGAATTAAAGATTCTTCAAAAGTTTTACAAGCACTTCCTTGCTTTAAGATATTATAAAAATACGATTAGCGTTAATTTGCTAATCGTATTTTTGTATCATCAAAACACTGTATTGACTCTTTTTTGTTTCTTTGATATAATAAAATTTGGAAAGGGGCGGCTTATGAAAAATTTTATGCTTTGGGCGTTGTTTATTTTTGTAGTGGTTGGAATTTTATTGTTTGTTATAGTTGAAGCGATTATTATTACCGGTGGATTTACAAATGCAAAAGATAATGGTGAATTTATGATAATCCTCGGTTGCCGCCTAGATGGAGAAGTTCCTGGAAAATGCTTAAAAGAGAGGTTAGACGCAGGGGCTTTATATCTAAATAAAAATCCAAATACTATCGTTGTGGTATCTGGAGGACAGGGTGATAATGAAGACGTTTCAGAGGCGTCAGCTATGCGAAAATACCTTTTGAATAAGGGAATTTCAGAAAACAGAATATTTTTGGAAGATAAATCACATAGTACTTATGAGAACCTTGTGAATTCTAAAACAATATTAGATGAAACTTTTGGCGGTGTAAAAAATCAAAAACCGGTAATATTGGTTACAAACAATTTTCATGTTTATAGGTCGAAGGCTATAGCTAAAGCGGTGGGGCTTTCGCCTACCGCAATTTCCGCAAAAACACCAAACGACTTAAAATTTCCAAATTATATCCGTGAATTTGCATCGTGCATGTGGTGGTGGGCAAAATCTTTGGGAATTATTAGCATGTAAATCTGTAAAAGTCTTTGCATTTGAGTCATAAATGTGGTACAATACGATAATATAGAAAAGTAAGAGGAGGTCTATTATGCAGACATATAAAATGTGTGAGGGCGTGGATTTGCACACTATCGAGGCACCTAAATTTAAAACGAACATCATCAGTTTGTTTTTTAATATACCATTAAAGCGTGATACCGTGACGAGTGCGGCACTTATTCCATCGGTAATGAAACGTGGAACAAAGGAGCATGAAACTTTTACGGATATAGTGAAATATTTAGAGGATATGTATAGCGCTAGCTTTGGAGCGGGCGTACGCTTTAAAGGTGACGGCGAGGTTTTGGGATTTTCAATCGAATATATCAGGGATAAATTTATCGGCGAAAATTTAACAACTAAAATAATTGAATTTTTAAAGAGCTTTATTTTTAAGCCTCTTGTCATAGATGGCGGTTTTAAGGCGGAATATGTTGACGGCGAAAAAGAAAATCTCAAAAACGCTATTTTGTCATTAATCAATGACAAAAAAGAGTATGCGGAGGTTAAGTGCCGAGAGATTATGTTTGGCAAAGAGGGTTATGGAATGTATGAGGCGGGCTATGTAGAAGACCTTCCGAAAATTAACCCCGAAAATCTTTATGAATTTTATCAAAATGTCATAAATGAAGCACATGTCGACATTTTTGCAAGTGGAAACTTTGAAGGCGAAGATATTGTACAAACGTTAAAAGACGCTTTTGGAGGCTGTTTAAATCCACGCCAAACACCGCATATAAAAACGCAAATTGCGGTATCTGACAAAACCGACGTTGTACGAGTTGTTGAAGAGATTGATGTGGTTCAGAGCAAACTTTGTATGGGGTTTTTATGCAATACTAACCCAGCGAATGACGAATATTATGCCTTGATGCTAGCGAGTTGTATCTTTGGCGGAAGTCCGTTTTCAAAGCTTTTCAATAACGTCAGGGAAAAGCTTAGCCTTGCATATTATGCGGTGGCAAGAACAGAACGCTTTAAAAGTGTTATGACGATAAGCTCAGGAATCGAAACCGAAAAATATCAAGCGGCGTACGATGAAATTATGGTTCAGTTTGAAAAAATGAAAAGTGGCGACTTTGATGATGGTGAGATAAATGCAGGAAAGAAGTACCTTGCCACAGGACTTAACTCTATGAAGGATAGCCTTCGAACGATGGAGGATTATTACCTAAGTCAGACGATTATGGGATATTCACAGGATATCGATGAACTGCTAAATTGCATTTCAAATGTGAATGCTGATGATATTAAAAAGGCATTTCAAAAAATTAAACTTAGCACTGTATTCTTCCTAAAAGGAAATTCGAAAGGGGAAAATGAATAATGGAAGTTCAAAAATTTTATAATCCCGCATTGGATGAAGAAATGCAGTTTGTGACCCATGAAAGCGGGCTTAGGGTGTATGTGTTCCCTAAAAAAGGCTTTAGTAAATATTACGCAATTTATGGCACGGAATATGGTTCAATCGACCGTGAATTTATCGTTCCGGGTGACGAAAAAGCAACGGTGGTTCCAGATGGTATCGCCCATTATCTTGAACATAAATTGTTTGAAGAGGCGGACGGTTCAAACGCCTTTGACCGCTTTGCAAAAACCGGTGCCAGCAGTAACGCCTTCACAAGTTTTGACTTGACGGCATACCTTTTTACCTGCACAGATAAATTTTATGAAAACCTCGATATATTATTGAATTTCGTAAACCATCCGCATTTCACAGATGAAAATGTTCAAAAAGAGCAGGGGATAATCGGACAAGAGATAAAAATGTATGAAGATGACCCGGAGTGGCGAGTGTTTTTTAATACTCTTTGTGCGATGTATCATAAAAATCCTGTAAAGATTGACATTGCCGGAACCGTTGAAAGTATTTCGCATATCACGCCTGAAATTCTTTATAAGTGCTATAACACTTTCTATAATCCTTCAAACATGATACTCGTTATGGTTGGAGATGTTGACATGGAAAAGGCACTTAAATATGTCGATAAACACGTGGATGTTAGCCGTGATTTAGGAAAAATTAAACGTCCAAAAGTTTCTGAACCGAGCGAAAGAGCTCAGGAAATCATAACGCAAAAACTTGTGGTCTCACGCCCTCTTTTTCATATCGGATTTAAAGAAACCAACACTGAACTTAGCGGAAGTGAACTCTTAAAAAATGAAATTGCCACAAATATTTTGCTTATTGCTCTTTTTGGAAAAAGCAGTGACTTTTATATGTCGTTATATTCAGAAGGCTTAATCGATTCAAGCTTTAGCGACGAAACCGAACTTGAAAAGCCGTACGGTTTCACGCTGTTTGGCGGTGAATCCAGCGAATATAAAGAGGTGTATAGCCGCATAAAGAATTATATAACAGAGACAAAGAAAAGCGGTTTGCCACAGAAAAGTATAGAGCGTGCAAGAAAAATCTTAAAAGGTCAAAATATTCGAGGATTTAATAGCGTTGAAAATATGGGAAACGATTTTATCCGACGCCTGTTAAACGGAATAAATCCTCTTGAATACGCTGAAGCTATTGACCAAGTTACGTACCGTGATTTAGAAGAAAGGTTTGCAG
Organism: Oscillospiraceae bacterium; assembly: GCA_036658075.1. Taxonomy (GTDB): domain Bacteria; phylum Bacillota; class Clostridia; order Monoglobales; family Monoglobaceae; genus JAVXFE01. The sequence continues at coordinate 1,278 of JAVXFE010000071.1, read as the reverse complement.
AACATTTTAATGTAGACAATTGTGTTCTCTCAGTGGTGGAGCCTAATGATTAATAATATTACATTTCCAAATCTGGGGATTGACATTACTGTTAACCGTGTGGCGTTTTCTGTTTTTGGAATGGAAGTTTATTGGTACGGAATCATCATTGCAACGGGCTTAATTTTAGGATTTATTTATGCCATTCATGAGGCTAAGCGAACCCAGCTTAGCCAAGATGATTTACTTAATATGTTTTTAATTGCCATTCCTGTGGCAATTATATGTGCTAGGTTATACTTTGTGGCGTTTAGCTGGGACATGTATAAGGATGACCTTTGGAGCATTTTTGATTTGCGAAGCGGAGGCATAGCTGTTTATGGAAGCTTAATAGGAGCGGGGATTTCAGTTCTTATGTATTGTTATATAAAAAAGATAAATCTCGGCATGGTTCTGGATATTATGGCTATTGGCTTTTTAATAGGTCAGGCAGTCGGAAGATGGGGAAACTTCGTTAACGGTGAGGCTTTCGGATGTGTTACAAACCTTCCGTGGGGAATGTCAATTAAGGCGGACGGGATAGATATTGCAAAAATGGTTCATCCGACCTTTCTCTATGAATCCCTTTGGAACGCTATGTGTATTGGGGTTTTAGTAATTTATAAGAAATACAAAAAGTTTGATGGTGAGATTTTCTTTGGATATATTTCACTTTATGGGTTGGGTCGATTCTGGATAGAAGGACTTAGAATAGACTCATTATACTTAGGAAACATAAGGGTTTCACAACTTGTGGCTTTAGTGTCAGTTTTTGTTGGCATCTTGCTAATAATAGTCGGAAGATATAGAAAAAGGAAGAGTTTGTGATTCTTGTCTTTTAAATTCCAAAAAGCTTTGTCGAAATTTTGGCAAAGCTTTTTGAAATTTATAGAGAGTTTATGAAAGTTTAGAAATTGTTTATTTTAGGTTTATTGCTTTTATATAATGGGGTTGTATACTAGGGTTACAAAATTAAAAGACCATGTGGCTGTTTTGTAAAATGAAAACAAATCTAGGAGGTAACAATTATGAAAAAAAATAAATATTTTAAACCCGTTGCGTGTTTGGTGCTTGGTGTAACAATGTTATCAGTAGCGGTTTTTGCTAATTATGATAACGCAAACGGATATACCGCATATAAAAATGCTTTGAAGCAAATCCCGTTTGAAGAGAATTTTACGGGTAAGATAAATGTGAAGATGGCGGTTGATAATCAGGAAATTGTAAATATTGGCTCGACGATGAAATTTGACAAAAACG
>JAVXFE010000070.1:0-9079 GCA_036658075.1 Oscillospiraceae bacterium | reverse complement strand
ATGTATTTATTTAAAAGGTCAATTTCGTTTTCTACTGTCACGGTTTGAGTTTCTTTTAACGAATATCGAATTATATGAGAAAAAGAGACTGCTATATCTACAATTTCAGGAATTTGTTTTACAAATGCGATGCTCTTAATACAATCCAAAGTGTTATATAAGAAGTGCGGATTTATTTGGGATTGTAAAGCATACAAAATTGTAGTTTTCTTTTCTATTTCACGTTCATAAAGATTTCTTTGGTTTTCAGCGATTTTTCTGGATAGCTTTTCGTTTTTATCAATCATATTATTTATATTAGTTGCGATGTTATCAAATTCAAAACTCCTTTGTTCGTTGATAGACGTACCCTTTTTCAGTATAAGATATTGATTTAAAAAAGTACTTATTTCTTTAATTGATTTATCAATATATATTTTATAAATAAACTGCAAAAGAAGTAAAATTAAAAGAACTAGCAGAGGTTCGATTATTATTAGCCAGCGTATTGAAAATATTGGAGAGCTATCGGTTTGGTAGACATATTTGCCAACTAAGCTCCACTTTGAATTTTCAAGTTCAACGGTTTTTATGCTTGGTCGTTTATTATTAGGATAATGCTTGGTGATATATACGTCATCATATGAAGGGTTTTCTAAATGAATCTCTAAATTCGGGTCATTTGTAAGTATGTTTGAAAGCTCTATGGTGTTTATTTTATTAATAACAATAGAGGTGCCAAGATTATCAAGCGTGGCGGTTTTTGTACTTGGAACATTGACCTGGTGAAAAGAGATTAAGTATATTTCGGAAAGAACAGAATCGTTGGGTTTGCAAAAAAATAAGTCTGTTCCAGAATTTTGATATTCTTTATAAAAATCTGTGATGCTCGCATATATACCCGCTTGTAAGTTATCAGTCATAAAAGCAAGACTTTGACTTGAGTCAAACAAGACAAGATGAAAATTATCAGACGAAAATGCTCGTAATTTTAATATATCATCTAATAAAAGAAATGTATTTTCATTTGAGTGTTTTAAAGTTTCTTGTAAATTTACACTTGACAAAAGGGCTTTTTGGATTTTATCTATTTTCTTTATGTTTTCCGTTATTATGGTTTTGGTAGAAATTACATAATCATTTATCTTAGAGGTTCTTTCACTTTCAATCTGATTAAATACTATAACAATACACACAAATTGTAAAATAAGAATAATTAAAATCGAAGAGACCCATGTCCATGTTATTATATTTTTTAGTTTAACCTTTTTCATGATTATTTTCTATAACCTTTCTTGTATGAGAGTGGCGTTATGCCGTAGTATTTCTTAAATATTTTATTAAAATAGGAATAATCATAATTTAAGATTTCGGCAATTTCTGTACTGCTTTTCCCATCTTTTGTTATCATTGTTGCTGCTGCACGCATTTTTAGGTCAGTTACAAAATCGAAAAAACTGCAATTATAATATTTTTTAAATAGTTGACAACAGTACGATGGATTTAAATTAAATAACTCCGAGAGTTTATTTAAAGTTAATTTTTCAGTGAAATTATTTTTTATATACTCAATCATATCTTTGAAAGAATTGTTTGAAATGGCATAAGGAGGTGATTTTATAGTAACATCTATGCCGTTTTCTTTATCTAAAGCATTTTTAATATTTTCTAAAGTTTTATGTGCATCTTGAAGACTAAGGGGCTTTAAAACGTATTCTATAGCACCGTATTTAATAGCTTCTTGTGCAAATTTAAAGCTATCATATGCGCTTATTATCACAAATTTGGTTTTAATATTTAATGATTTTGCGAGACTCATTAAATCCAGCCCGCTGATTTCGGGCATGTTTATATCTGTTAGGATTACATCTGGTTGTTGTTTAATCATAAGGTCTTTTGCAATTAAGCTGTCAGATGATGATGCAATAAGTTCAAAATCATAATCGGCCCATGGAAATAACGTTTCTAACGCCTGTAAAGTCCAAGGCTCGTCATCAATTAAAATTGCTTTATACATAACGATATCATTAACCTTTCTAAGTGAAATATTTGTTGAAACTGTTTCTTATCTTATCTTATTAAATTATACCCTATTATATCATATGTTATAATTTTTGCAACTAATATCATGAAAAATTGTTCAGGTTCACATAAGAATAGTACCATAAGCTAAGAATAGTACATTTTAATCTTCAAATCTTTAGTATATAATAGAGCTATGTTAAAAAGGGGAACGATACTAACTAAATAAGTCAGACAAAGGTCGAGGAGATGAATCGTTTAATAATTACATTAATATGAAGGGATGTTGAATAATGAAGGTTTTAAAAAGAGCTTTTTCAGCAATATTAATACTTGCAGTTATATGTACTAGTATTACATCTTTTGCTACAGGGGTTGTTTATGTACCCGCAAAGACTATAAGCTTTGATGAAAATGTTGGGTTTAAAGGAATACAGAGCCTAAGCCCAGATACGGCGATTACAAAAGATGAAAAAGGAACAGATATATTACATATCGTAAGAGATTTTACAGAAAACATAGATACTGATTTAATTCTTACTAATACAAAGATAGAAGATACAAGCAAGTTCGAAAAAATGAAGCTCACATATCGTGTGAAAGTTGGCGGTTGGTTACAGCTTTATATTTTTGCCTGTGACAAAGATGGTAACAGAATAACGCAGTTTACCGTGCCTAAAGCTTTAGAAGAATCCAGCGATGTGTATAGAACTCTTGAGTTTGATGCAAGCGAGATGAAAACTCTTCCCGGTGTCGACCATATAGAAATATTAGTAAGAGGATATGAGTGGAACGCTACGAATAAGGATGCGGCTTCGGTTATTGATATTTCCTCAATAGTGTTTTTTCAAATTGAAGGAAGCTCAGTTGTTATAGATGGTAATGGTGTAGATTATAATTTTTCAAGCAATAGCACAAAGGATGGCTGGAAGCTTAATGAATCATTTAAAAAGCCCAAAATAGCGAATGGTATGCTTACTTCAGAAATTATAAATAATGCACCCGAAATGGAAACCATTGATTCAAATCTTTCTATAAATGCTGATGAACACAGTAATGTTGTTATTAAATTTCAAAATTTAACAGCTGCAAAGAATGCGAAACTATATTTTAAAAATGATACTATGCTTGAGTGGTCAGAATCGGCGTGCTTCAATTTTGAAATTAATCCTAACAGCTCTAAAATCGATACATATAATATCTCAGCTATGTTAAACGAAAATTGGAATGGGAATATAAAGGCTTTTAAGTTTATACCTACAACAGAGAACGGAACTATCATAATAGATGATATATTTATTATGAAAATACCATTTAATATTACGAGTAGAGATAAAAAAATAATAGTGAGTGGCGTTGATTTAAATGCTATGAATCAAACGGCTGAAATAAAAGTCGTAAGACCAAATGCAATAAAACCGGAAGATGTGTTCTTTAAAGAAAGTGTTACTTTAAATGCAGACGGTGCATATTCGTTTTCGTTTAGTATATTTGAAAATATGAATATAGATGAATATATAATCACGATACTAATAGGGGATAAACGATATGATGTCCCATATGTATACACTAGCGAAACTTTAGAAAACGACCTTATACTTCAGATAAACGACATAGTTAAAGCTCAAAATTCTTCAGAAATGTTAAAGCTTCTTCGTAATAATTGTAAATATCTAACACTTAATGTGGCTTATTTTAATAAATATACTACATTAAATACAAATGGCGAGTTGTTTAGTGAAATATTTTTAAAGCTCGGAGAAATAGCAAATTTTACTGATTTATCACAAAACCTTGATGTTTCCACAGTACTTACAGAACTTAATAAGGCAAGTTATGATAAAGTGATTGAAACTTTTGACAAATATGAGAAAGTAATAAATCTAAAAAGTGTTTCTACATATGCTACATATTTGAGTATGAATAACGAAAATAAGAAGATTGCACTACAAAAAATACAAGCGGAAAAATGTTATAACTATGAAACACTACGGAATAGCTTTAAGAGCAATATAATTTTAACAGTTATAGAAAGAAACATGGGAAGCGATGCTATTAATAAAATATTACATGAAAATTCAGAATTCATAGGTATTAACTTTACGGCTTGTGAAAAGTTGAAATTTCCTGATGAGGTGTATTTATTGCTTTCAGGAAAGACGTATAAAGACGTTAAGGCTTTAAAGGATGCCTTTGATGTGGCGGTACAAAAAAGATATAATATCGAAAACGCTACCCACGACTCGGGTGGTAGCGGCGGTGGCGGTTCCGGTGGTGGCGGAAATTCAGGTGGAAGTTCGGCTGGAGGAATTTATAAGAAACCTGAACCAACCCCAACCCCTTCACCGACGCCTACACCGACACCAACAGCTAAACCTGAAGAGTTTTCGGATTTAGACACAGTTTTATGGGCTAAAGATAGTATTTATAGACTCCATAAAAAGGGGATAGTAGAAGGGAAGATGGAAAATTTATTTGCACCGCTTGATAATGTTACAAGAGAAGAGTTTGTGAAAATGATGATAGTTGCCTTCTCTGTTCCGATTACTGATTCAGATAATACAAATAAATTTGAAGATGTTAAATCAAACGAGTGGTATACACCATATGTTGTTACTGCTACAAATAAAGGGATGATAAATGGTTCAGATGATAAACGATTTGGCATAGGTGAGGATATTACGAGAGAAGATATTTGTACAATAATATATAGGCTCTTAGGTGACAAATTAAACAATATGGAGACTATCGAAGTTGCTGATAATTTTGTGGATAGAGATGAGTTTTCAATATACGCCATAGAATCGATTGATTCTTTATCACAACATAATATCGTGCTTGGAATGGAAGATGGAAGTTTTAAGCCAAAACATTATGCAACCCGTGCAGAAGTGGCTGTTATAATAGATAGGCTTTTAGAAAGGTTATAAGTTTCAAAAATCTTGGTACGATATATAGTTTAAGGAGAATGATATGATAAAATTAAAAAGACTTACTTCCTATATTATAGTTTTTACAATGCTTATGTCATGTATATATCAAATAAATGCCTCCGGTGCAGAAAATGTATACTCGAATACGGAACTAACAGCATTTAATGAAAATGTCGAATTATTTAAAGCCCTGGGTGTAATTACAGATGATACATCACAAGAAGCATCAACAACCCTTACAAGAGGAAAGTTTATAAAGATATTAATTAGACTATTGGACGGTGGCAATATAAGCCCCGAAAAAGAAGATTATTACATGAGCGAAGCGGTAAATCGTGGTATTATTAATAAGGCGGTGAATGACGATTATAGACCCAATGATTTTATTACATTTGAAGAAGTGGTAAAGTGTATGGTTGAAGCACTCGGATATTCAATTTATATAGAAAATAAAGAATATTCTTTTTCGGATTATCTCTATGCGGCGAATAGAGCAGGATTCTTAAATGATAATAGCAAATCCGCAAGTGTTTATATGACATATATAGACATTACAAGATTGCTTGAGGAGTGTCTTAAAGTTCCTCTAATGGTGCAGGTAAAATATTCTACAGACGAACCTCAATATTCCGTAGAAGATGGGCAAACGATTTTGTCGGGGATATTTAAACTTGAAGAGAGAAAGGGTGTAGTTACATCTACTTCCAAATCGCCACTCTTTAAACAGAATAAAGCAAGAGTCGGTTCTGTGGGAATTGATAACGTTGAGTACGAAACAAAAATTAATTGTGATGAATTTTTAGGAATGACGGTTGGTTATTATATTTCTACAAAAACTGACGAAATAGCCTTTGTAGGAAAAGAAACTAGGTATAATAAAACGTTAGTTTTAAAGGATAATCAAATTGAACAGTTTGCTAATCAAGTTTACACTTATCGAAAAGAAGATGGAGGTATAAGAATTAAGGCGGTTTTAGCAACTCCGTGTTATGTGAACTACAATGGGTTAGTGGCATATGACTTTGATATGAGTAATATGATTCCTAAAATTGGTGAAGTTAGATTGGTTGACAATAATCTCGATGGTAAATATGATGTTAGTTTTATAATAAATAACGAAATAAAAGTTATACAAATGGTTGATGAAGCGAAAAAGACGATGTTTTTCAGAGATGGAACTAATGTAAAGTTAACAGATGGTGAGTATAAAATCTGTAATCACGGAGGAAAAGATTTAGCACTTTCGAACTTTGTACCAGGAGATATAGTATATTATTCAGCAAGCGAAAATTCGAAATTTGTCTATATTGGGATAATAAGAAAAAAGATATCTGGAAAGCCAAAATATTATTCTAAAGATGAAAATAGTGGACGAATTACTGTAGAGATTGATGGAAAGAGATATGAATCAGTAAACGGTTTCTATAAAAATACAGAAGTTACGGTAAACCGTTCATATGTATTTTATTTCGATAACGAAGAGAAGATTGTTGCGATTTTAAGTGGCATTGAAAGTGACGTATATGGCTATTTGGTTCAAGCTCAAATTTTAGAAAGAGACGAATTACATATGAAGGTTTATAGCCAAAACAATACAATGCAAATTTTAAAAGTGGCAAAAAGAGTTTTGGTTGATGGCGTACAAAGGAAAGATGCTAAGACGATTAAGGCGGACTTGAATAAAGGAGCAAGAGAAGATCAGATTATAAAATATAGCTTAAATAATGAAGGTGAAATTTCAAAAATTGATACCGCATACAATTTAAATGCGAATTATCAAACCACACTTCCAACAGACAAGGAAGATAAAAACAGCCTTAGAGTCGAATATTCATCTACTCTTAATAATGAGGGTGCTTTATCATATCGAAGTGGAATGAAATCTTTGGGAGGTAAGGTAAGTGTTGATTCAGGAACGATAATTTTTCAAGTTCCAAAAGTGTTAAACGGAGCAGATGATAAGGACTTTATAGTAGGTTCTATGTCGAATTTAGTGAATGAGGATTCATATAGCATAGATAGTTATTCGGACAGTGAAGTTAATGCGGTAGCTAAAGTTATGGTAGCATATGGCGAGGGATTTGGAGATAAAAAAGATTATATAGGCGTCCTTATGAGTGAGGCAAGTGTTCTTACTGAGCAAGGGGAGGGAACGAAGCTAGTGTTTAGCGGACCTCCAGGGGTCGAGATGAGTGCTATTAATTATGATATGGATTTAGAAAAAGTGCCTGGATATTGGGGTGCGACGGGAATATTTAAAGCAGATGTAGGCGATATAGTTCGTGCATATATCGTAAATGGGGAGTTAAAACTTATACAAATGGTATATGATTATGAAAATGAAAAAGTAATACCATGTCCATCTGAACGAGCATTTGGAGGAATGCAAAGGTATGAGTTTGGAAGTGTGTATTCAAAACTCGGTGAATATATTTCAATAACATCTAAAAATCTCTTAATAAATGGATCAGAGATTACGTCGGCGGATTTGCAATACTATAACATTTCGCAATTTAAAATGATAAAGGTTGATAAAGACGATCAAGGAACAATTGAGGCATATGAAACCACAGATGATTTAATTATGGATTACAAATCTAATGTTTCAGTCTTTTCAAAAGTTTTTGTGTATAGTTCGTATGGTAGTCCGTGGCTAATTGTAGTTTACGATTAAGGAGGGAAAAGGCATGAAGAAACTTTTAAGTTTGTTATTGATTTGTACTATAGTTATGTCGGTTATAATAATACCGTATCAGGCAAATGCAGATGTGAATATCAGCGGTGATATGGATGATGCAAATGTAAAATATTTTTTAAATTATGCTTTTACAAATGTTCTTGATAGAACAGGAGAAAGACGTGTATCAAGTTTTGATATTAATACTGCCGGGGGTGTCCTAAATCCGGGTCCGGGACTTAATATTACGGATACAAGTACGGTCCTTCCGGTTGAAGCTTCAAGAAAGATGAAGGATATCACATATGGGGAAGTTGTTATGGAATTTCCGATTGTTTTATCCAATCCTTTGGACGGTGCAAAAATAGTGTTGCAAAATGATGATAAATTGGTCTTTGGATTATATTTTGATAAGGATACGATTTATTGTAACGGCAAAGACGGCGAAAACTTACCGCTCCAAGCATATAAAACTAAGGCTGTTTATGCAGTTAAAATCACTATGGATTTTGATAAAAAAACAGTAAAGAATATTTGCATTGATGGAAAGCAAGTTGCTGAAAATCTTGATTTTGCTAATAATTCGCAAAAAGCAAATAACATTTTGATTTCAACAGGGGCTAAAGCAACAGGAACCTTTGGAATGCAAAGTATTAGGATTTATAGAGGATATTTTATTAACGAATCATTTTCTATGAACGGTTTAGGAATGCCTCCTGATTGGGATTTATCTGTTGAAAATGGAGAAATAACAGCATCAACTGCAAATATTAGTGCAAGCAACACTTTCGATTCAGGAAGTGCTACACTTAGCAGTGAATACGGTAATAGCTCTTTAAAGAAAACAATTGATAAAAAAACCGACAAATCGATTTTTGAATTTCAATTATTACTTCCTAAAAAGCGAGCTGGAGCGGAGATTAGCTTAACGGCAGGTGAAAAAAATCTATTCTCAATATTTACAACCAAAGATGGATTTGCTTATTCTGATAAAAATGGAAATCCAGTTGATTTTTATAAATCCATGGATAATGTTTGGTATCATTTTAGAATAGAATATGACCCGCAAACAGGTAAAGCAGATTTGATTATGAATGGTAAAAAGCAGGTGATGGGAATAGATTTACCGCCAGATATAAAATACGTAGATGGGGTGAGTTGTGATGTTATACCAATAGGCGACGGCGATGTTATTATCGATAATATTCTGCTTTTCCCATATGAAGAGATTGAAGATTATGTACCAGAGCCGGTTCCTGTGCCTAAAGATGATATTGATATAGGCATGCAGATGTGTTCATTATGGACAGAGGGACTACATTTTGGATATGATTACTTAAATGATGCAGATGCAAGAAAACCTGTTTTAGGGTTTTATGATGAAGGAAGTCCGGAGGTTGCAGATTGGGAAATTAAATATATGGTAGAGCATGGTGTGGATTTTCAGTGGTATTGTTGGTTTAAGGCA
>JAVXFE010000069.1:4279-9130 GCA_036658075.1 Oscillospiraceae bacterium | reverse complement strand
GGTTTCGAATCCTGCAAATGAGGCAAAAGACCTGCAGATTACGGTAAATAAAACTTTACCAATATTAAACAGTTTGCGTATGGTTAATGGTGAAGGAACAACAAAGATTATGTTCAGATTAAACGAAGGCGTGTATGCAGGAAGTAGCACAACTTACGATTCCAGAACAGGGTTTGATGAAAATTCAATAATGCAGCTTGACAAAGAAAATATAAACAAATAAGAATAATAAAGAAAAAAACGAGGGAATGGCGAAATTCGCCATTCCCTCATTTATATAAAATATAAAACACGATTTATTAACTACTTTTTTAAATAGTCGGCTATACATTCGGCGGCACGTGTCGCACCGAAGATTGCCTCATTTAGGCTATTTCCGCTTGTTCCAACTTCAATAATAATGCTTGCGTTTGTGGTGTGTCCGTTAAATCTTTCGTGACGTAAGTTTATTCGTCGCATTAGTTTTGGATATTTCTTATTTATGGTATTTTGGAGCTGCAGAGCAAACTTCATATTCTCTCTCCATTGTGGATGAAAAAGTCCACCCTCATCCGTTCCAACTACAAACATCAGCTGTGCGGCGGATTGTTCATCAATAACAGTGGCAACTTTAGCCTTTGTGCCATCGGCGTATACGATTGAATCCCTATGTACATCAAAAACTATTTGAATTGATGGGTATTGCTCTTTGTATCGTTCGACACTTTTTAAAGAACTCGCATATGCACCATTAAATGAAGGTTCGTCATGGATTTCAGTGTCATGAAGGGTGTGTATTCCGTGTGATTCAAACACCTTTGCTATTTCATTACCGACTGCAACAACGTTTTCAGAAGGGTTTCCGGAACGGTCGCTTTCGGTTCGGTCATAAGCCTTTGCACCATCTGGAGCATATGCCTCGGTGGTGTGAGTGTGAGTGATAAGAATTTTAGGGTCTGTCCCACTTAAATCAAGAGAAAGTGGTGCGTTTAACATTTCCTCTACATTTATTCCATAATTCGTCTCGTTTGAAACAGTTATATTTTGTGCATCGGCGGCGGAGTTTATCGTTTTAATAGGTGAAGAATTTTCAGGGAGCGGCGTAGGTTCTGGAGCTTGTGTGGGTGAGGGTTTTGAACTTATTGGCGGAGCGGATTTTAAAGGCGGTTGTTGCATGGCAAGGATTTTTTGGACACCGGTGGATTCTAATAGCTTTGCAGTTGGCACTTCGGCTGAAAACACCGTTCTTGTGTCAAGCGGATTAAATGAAAATAAAAGCGTCATAATTTCCGAGGTAATATTTTTAAAAGTGGATTTTACTTTTGGATATTTTTCGTTTGCGGCACCAACGGCAGGAAGCGCCGACCCTACCATGTTTGTCATTATATTTGTGGGTGGAAGGGTGACGGTCTTTCCTGTATGAAAAAGGATAGATATTCCAATAACAGCTATAATAAATGCTATTATTGTTAAACAGGTGTTACGAACGAGCTTTTTTCCATCAATTACAAACGCTTTATATTTACGCATAAGTGCCTCCATTTTGTCTAGTGTTATACAAAAGTATATGAGAAATTTTTGAAACTTAGTACAAATTTGAATAATAAAAAAATTAATTCATTTTGTAATATAAATTTAACATAAAAGTAGTTGCATTTGTATAATATTAGTGGTAGAATAACAATAAAGAAGCAAAAAATAGAAATAAAATATAAACTAAAGTATTATGGGAGGGTATTATGACAAGAGTAGAGTTAAAAAAACTTTCAAAACAACAGCTTAAAGGAAATTGGGCGACATGTGCGGTAGTTATGCTTATATATTTTGCGATTACTGGCTTTTTTACGTATTTATCTGCGGGCATAACTAGTATCATGAATAAAAACGTTCCTATTAGTGTGGGTCTTGGAATTGTAGGTATCATTGGTACAATTCTAGTTGGCGGTTTCATTGCGTACGGTTTAGCACGGTTTTTCATGACTTTGGTTCGCACGGGTGAAACTCAGATTGAAAATTTGATTAGCGGATTTAAGATTTTTGGAAAAGTTTTGGGGCTTTACATAATGATGGCGATATTTGTATATCTTTGGACTTTATTGTTCGTTGTTCCTGGTATTATTGCGATATATCGTTATAGAATGGCTTATTATATCTTAATTGATAACCCAGATATGGGAATCATGGAAGCTATTTCAGAGAGTAAGAAAATGATGGACGGACACAAGGGTGAACTTTTTGTGCTTGACTGGAGTTTTATTCTTTGGGAGATATTAGGAATGCTTACACTTGGTATTGGAATGCTATGGGTTAGTTCGTATATGTTTACAACAGAAGTTAATTATTATGAATATTTACGAGGTTCTGCGACAGTAAAAACGGCGTAAAAAATTTAAATTTTAAAATATGATTTTTTTAGCGACCCCTCGGGGTCGTTTTTTTTGTATTTATTAATAAATTTTTCATAAACTATACATTCAATCTGGACGTGTAGAGGACGATGTGGGCATCCGTCCTCTACAAAGATTTTAAAAGATTAGTTCGTTCATTTTTAAGATGGTAAAGGTCACCCCCATATCTTAATAATACAAATCAGCAGAACTTAGCATTATTTTTCCACTTTTTGTATCATTGAATTCAATAGTGATTTCACGTACATTCTTTAAATCCACATCTTTAAAATTGCTTAAATTAACTCTCATTGACGATAACGGCGTAAAGCTACTCCACTGATTGAATTCTATATCGCCTAAATCAATTTTGTTTAAAACGCCTTTTTGATATGATAAAGCAGGGGTAGTATCATTAAAGTTTATACGTTCTGTTTTTCCACTTTTATCTTTTAATACAAGTGTAATGGTTTGATTTTTTTGATTATTTTTAGCATCTGATGAATCTTGGGCTATATCAAAATTTAAAACTCTGTATTTTGAAAAATCTTCTGAAACAGGAATAGTTATTGACCCATTTTCGTCCCATTCTATTGACTTAAATTTTGATGAATTCAGTCCAGGAGGATAAAAAGCCCCTGCTGTATTTTCACTTAATACAGAACTTGAGATAACGTCTTTTATACGTGCGTTTGTGGCAGTAATATTTAAATCCTTATTGTGTAAAATGCGTATGGCTTTTGCCTGACTTAAACTTGTTAAAACGTCATAACCATACATTTTACCTGGTGCCTCTAAGTTATAATCAAATCCGCTCCCATCTAACGGTTCTTTTTTATTATTAAAATTTAAAAAGTTTAACACATATTTGGAAAGAAAATCACGATGCTGGAACTTTGTTAAAGAATCATAAGACTTGGATTCTTCAGGGATTGGCGAAAGCCCTTTGGTTAAAATAGCCTCATTAAACGAGTTGTGATCTGCACCATATAAATAAGTTAATTGCGTGTAGGCCTCATTTTTAGTCTTTATTTTGTTAAAAATTTCTTGCCCGTCTAAGCTTGTCACATCATCATCATATTGCGGAATAATTATCCCGGAGGGAATGTTTGGCAAATCTCTATCAAGCATTTCGCTGTTCATTGCAGGCGCAAGGGAAATTATGGATTTAACGTTCCTGCCCTTTTTTATTTGCTCTTTAGCAACAAAAAACGCACCTTGACCGCCGACAGAGTGTCCTAATATTGAAATATTTGACATGTCTGCTTTTCCGCTTATATCAAGCCCATAACCAACATTTTCACCATTGTTTGCACTTTCGAGTTTTTCGATATTGGCATCGACAATTTGATTTAATCTTTCAAAGGCAGAATTTTCACCGTGGTCTAATGAATATTCTAAATTTGCATTGACAGATAAAGCCAAATAGCCGTTTTTAGAAAGTTCTTTTAAAAGATAAGAATAGCCTAAATCGTAACGATTTTTATTTACATCTTCAACCTTGTGACTTCCATGAATGACCAGCACAACAGGGTTATCTTGTGTTTTAGGTACGCTGATTCCACCAATTATTTCAAATTTAAAGTTATCATTATTTGGCATGGTTACAGCTTTTTCGCCAAGGTTAAAGGTTGCAACCTCAAGCTCTTTTGGTGCATAACTTATAATGGCGGTTTTATTAACGGGGTCGAAATCCACGCTTGCGCCCATACTATCTGAAATAAATTTAAGCGGCACACATGTTCGGTCATTTAAAACTTTTGCTGGCACGCTAAGTGGTATTTCCTTTTCATTCAAAAGTGCAACGTTTTCACCTATTTTGAGCTTTATCACGACATCGTCATGCGTTAAAATGACCGTTTCAGATTCATTTATCCATTCAACTTTAGTACCAAAGTCTTCAAAAATCTTACGGAGTGGCACAAGTATTTCGCCGTTTTCTTCAATTGGTTTTTGGTCAAATTCTAAATATTTTCCATTTAACCAAACTCGCAGGTCCGGCACCTCAACTAAATCATTTGTATTTATATTTTCTAAGGCAAATCCATTAAATGGCATAACAAACATGATAAGAAGTAGTAATGTCAATAGAAATTTCTTCATAATATTTCCTCCATATAGTTTTAATTTGCATAAAGATTATATATTAATTATGTGATTATATCAAGTATTTTATGCTTTTTTGTCGTTTTAAATATTAATTTCATAAAAATATGATTTTTTTTGCTAAAAGCCTTTACAAATCCATGTTTATAATATAGAATATAAAGGTTAATAATGTTTTTGGAATTTAGGAGTTATGTACTCTAAACATATAAAAAGAAAAGATAATAAAGGGAGGGATTTTGAATGTATCGCAAGGTGTCAACAGACTTATCCTTTGTGGATAGAGAGAAAGAAATCGTTGAGTTTTGGAAAGAGAACGATATATTTAAAAAAAGTATTGAAAATCGTGAGGGACATGAAATTTTCACGTTCTTTGATG
>JAVXFE010000069.1:0-4269 GCA_036658075.1 Oscillospiraceae bacterium | reverse complement strand
GGAAAGCCTCATATAGGTCATGTTTTAACACGTGCAATCAAGGATTTAATTCCACGATATCGCACAATGAAGGGCTATAAAGTTCTTAGAAAAGCAGGATGGGATACCCATGGACTGCCTGTTGAACTCGAAGTTGAAAAATCTTTGGGAATAAGCGGAAAACCCGAAATTGAAAAATATGGAATTGAAGATTTCATCACAAAGTGTAAAGACAGCGTTTTCACATACCAAAGTGAATGGGAAGAAATGAGCGACCGTGTGGGATTTTGGGCTGATATGGAAGACCCATACGTTACGTACCATAATGACTATATTGAATCTGTGTGGTGGGCTTTACGCCAAATTTGGGATAAAGGACTTTTATATAAAGGTCATAAAGTTATGCCATATTGTCCACGTTGTGGAACGTCATTATCAAGCCATGAAGTTGCTCAAGGATATAAAGATGTAAAAGAGAATTCAGTAATCGCTAAATTTCCAATTGCCGGAAAGAATGGCGAGTTTATTTTGGCATGGACTACAACACCGTGGACTCTCCCATCAAATGTGGCACTTTGCGTTAACCCTAAAGAAACGTATGTTAAGATTTCTGTTGGCGATGAAAAGTTTATCATGGCAGAGGCTTTAGTTTCATCTGTTTTCAAAGATGAAAACCCCGAAGTTCTTGAAAAATATATAGGTACAGACCTTTGTGGACTTGAATATACACCGCTTTATGATTTTGCAAAGCCTGATAAAACTGCATATTGTGTGGTTTCAGACAACTATGTCAGTATGGGTGACGGCACAGGGGTTGTTCATATTGCACCGGCTTTTGGTGAGGACGATTCTCGTATCGGAAAGGAACATGACCTTGCTTTTATTAATCTTGTTAACACACAAGGAAAGTTTGTCGATGGTGTTGGTGAATGGTCTGGAATGTTCGTGAAAGATGTCGATAAGCTCGTTATCCGTGATTTAAAGGATAGAAATCAATGCCTTGCGGTAATCCCATTTGAACATAGCTATCCATTCTGTTGGAGATGTGACACCCCACTGCTTTATTATGCGTGTGACACATGGTTTATTGAAATGACAAAGGTTCGTGATAACCTTCTTAAAAATAATGAAACTGTGAATTGGCTCCCGGATAATATCAAACATGGACGGTTTGGAAACTTTCTTGAAAACATTATCGATTGGGGATTATCTCGTTCCAGATATTGGGGGACGCCTCTTCCAATTTGGGAATGTTCATGCGGTCATAGGCACGTTATTGGTTCTATTGCGGAGCTTAAAGAAATGGGGATTAATTGCCCTGATGATATTGAATTGCACAAGCCGTATGTTGATAACGTTTACCTTAAATGCCCAAAATGTGGCGGTGAAATGAAACGTGTTTCAGAAGTTATTGACTGTTGGTTTGATTCTGGTTCTATGCCGTTTGCACAATGGCATTATCCGTTTGAAAATAAAGAGAAGTTTGAAAATAACTTCCCAGCAGACTTTATTAGTGAAGCTATTGACCAAACCAGAGGTTGGTTCTATACGCTTATGGCAATAAGCACCTTGTTGTTTGACGAGTCTCCATATAAAAACGTGGTAGTTTTAGGTCACGTCCAGGATGATAAGGGTGTTAAAATGAGCAAGCATAAAGGAAACGTTGTGGCACCAATGGAAATTTTGGATGCACAGGGCAGCGATGCTGTGCGCTGGTATTTCTATTCGAACTCCGCACCGTGGCTTCCTAATCGTTTTTCGGTCAAAAATGTTGCTGAATCCCAACGTAAGTTCTTAGGAACTTTATGGAATACGTATGCGTTTTATGTTTTATATGCTGAGATTGATGAATTTGACCCTATGAAACACACGCTTGATGTATCTACACTTTCAATTATGGATAAGTGGATTTTATCAAAGTTAAACGGTGTAATCAGAACCGTTGACGGTTTTCTTGGTGACTATAAGATTACCGAGGCTACTCGTGCCATGATTGAATTTGTTGATGAACTTTCAAACTGGTATGTTCGCCGTTCTCGTGAGCGTTTTTGGGTTATGGAAATGACAGAGGATAAAGTTAATGCATATATGACTTTACACACGGCTTTGGTTGCACTTTCTAAGATTTCAGCACCATTTATTCCGTTTATGACAGAGCAGATTTATAAGAATCTTGTGCTTTCGGTTGATAAAAATGCACCAATTAGTGTGCATATGTGCGACTTCCCCGCTCCATGTGCTGAATTTGATTTCCCTGAAATTGAAACTGACATGGACGCTATTCGAAAGATTGTTATGTTAGGTCGTGCTGCCAGAAACGAAGCCAACATTAAAAATAGGCAACCTTTAGGTAAAATATTTGTACAATCTTTAACGCCGATTAATCCGGAATATAACTATATTATATTAGAAGAATTAAACGTTAAAGATGTTGAATTCACTAATGATGCGAGTGGCTTTATCAGTTATAAGTTTAAGCCACAGATGAAAACAATGGGACCTAAATATGGAAAGTTAATGAAACCTATATTTGACGAAATTGCAAACCTTGATGGCGGTGAAGTTATGGCAACCTTGAACAGCGGGGAAATGTTAAAATTAACCGTTGATGATACGGCTGTGGAAATTGGCATCGACGATGTATTGATTGAAACATTGCAAAAAGGTGGTTTTGTATCTAGCGGAGACACAAGTTTTACTGTGGTTCTTGACACAAACTTAACTGATGAACTAATTGAAGAGGGATTCGTTCGTGAACTTATAAGCAAAATTCAGACTATGCGTAAAGATTCGGGCTTTGAAGTTCAAGATAATATAACTGTTAAATTTAGTGGAAGTGATAGTATTTCAAAAATATTTGAAAATAATTCCGCTGAGATTATGAGCCAAACGCTTGCTTTATCAATTGAAAAGGCTGAAAATGTAGGAAAAGAATGGAATATAAACGGGGAAGCTGTAACAATTTCTATTGCTCGATAAAGTGCTTAATGCAATGCTTTTGAAAGGATGCATCAAAATGGAAACGAAAATAAATAAGAGAAAAAATTTAATATACATCTTTGCGGACCAATGGCGAAAAGAGTCAATGGGTAGATATAATGATGATATAATAACGCCGAATTTAGACAAATTTGCGGCTGAAAGTTTTGTTTTCGAACGTGCATATACGACATCTCCGTTATGTTCGCCGGCTAGAGCGTGCTTAATGTCTGGAATGTATCCTCTTAAAACAGGCGTTTTTGGAAATTGTAAGCCGACCTCCAAAAGTGGATTATTAGAAGATATAACATGCATCACTGACGTATTAAAAGCACAAAATTACGATACTGCATATATAGGAAAATGGCATTTAGACGTGCCAAGTGAAGGAAAAGACCCGAGACCTAATGATGGTGCAAAAGCGTGGGATGCGTTTACGCCACCGGGAAAGCGACGTCATGGTGTTGACTTTTGGTATTCTTATGGTACATATGATAACCATTTTAACCCTCATTATTGGCAAGACGATGAAAAGATGACAGTCTTTGAAAATACCTGGTCGGTTAAACATGAAACCCATGTTGCGATTGATTATCTTAATAACAAAAAAAATAAAGAGAAGTCAGAAAATCCTTTTGCCATGTTTATTTCATTTAACCCACCGCATACTCCATATGATATGGTGCCGGAAGAGTTTTTAGATTTGTATCTCGATAAGGATATAAAAATAAAGCAAAATGTAGAGTCATATGAGATACGAAAATCAATGGAATATACAGGAAGGCTTGACGAAACTATTTTAAACACTAAGAGATATTATGCGGCAATTACAGGAATTGACCATTATTTTGGGGAAATAGTTAAGTACCTAAAAGATAATAATCTGTATGATGATACGCTTATTGTTGTTTCGGCTGATCATGGTGATATGATGGGTTCACACGGAAGATATGGTAAAAATATCTGGTATGAAGAGGCAACAAACATTCCTCTTATATGCGGCGGAAGTGTGAAGCCCGGAGTGAGTGAAGCGTTAATTGGGACACCTGACCAAACCGCAACATTGCTTGGACTTTTAGATATTAATAATGAAGTTAACTTTGAGGGGATAGATTTTTCAAAGCTTATAAGTGGTGAAAATACAGATGATTTACATGAAACTTTGTACGTTGCAAATTACCCGGATTTCTCAGAGAAGTTTGTAGAAAAGAATTATAATTTTCTTGATTTTGGCTATCGATGCCTTAAAAGTCAAAGATACTCATACGTATGTAATCGCCGAGAGGTGTTTGATGGAAAAAGTGAAGAATT
>JAVXFE010000068.1:0-9217 GCA_036658075.1 Oscillospiraceae bacterium | reverse complement strand
AATCAACAGGTGACAAACGGCGTGTGCGTCAGAATGGCTGTTCTTAATATTCTTGCAAACAACAAAAATTTTACAAACTTATAAGGGGGCTATGGCTTGAATTTATTAATAAAGAATGGGCTTGTGGTTGATCCCGCAAATAATATAGAAGAAATAAAAGATATTTTGGTTGTAGATGGACTTGTTAAAAAGGTTGAAAATAACATAATCGCCGAGAATGCAGAAGTTATTGATGCTAGCGGAATGACTGTCGCACCGGGACTTGTTGACCTTCATGTTCACTTCCGTGACCCGGGATATGAATATAAAGAAGATATCAAAACGGGTAGCGAGGCGGCGGCGAAAGGCGGAGTTACAAGTGTCGTTTGTATGCCGAACACATATCCGGTAATTGACAATAAAGCGATGGTTCAGTATGTAATGAATCGTGGAAACGAGGTCGGACTTATAAATGTTTTCACTTCAGGATGCATAACAAAAGGTCAAAAAAGCCTTGAACTCTCCGAGATTGGCGAAATCAAAGATGCGGGAGCTGTCGCAATCACAGATGACGGTCGACCTGTTCTATCCTCGTCACTTATGAGGAAGGCACTTTTATACGCAAAAATGTTTGATATCCCTGTTTTTTCACATAGTGAGGATTTAGATTTGGTTGATGATGGAAGTATGAATGAAGGCTATATGTCGACATATTTGGGCTTGCGTGGAATCCCTAAATCCGCCGAAAGTGTTGCGGTTAGTCGTGAAGTTTTACTTGCAGAAGAAACTGAAAGTCACCTTCATATTTGCCACATAAGCACCAGAAATTCTATCGATGCTGTTCGAAATGCGAAAAAGCGTGGTGCAAAGGTTACTTGTGAAACCGCACCACATTATTTTACTTTGACAGATTCTGCTGTGGATGGCTTTAATACCAACGCAAAAATGAATCCACCACTTCGAGATGATGATGATGTTTTAGCGGTGATAGACGGACTTCTTGATGGAACTATTGATGCAATAGCCACCGACCACGCCCCACATAGCCAGGATGAGAAAAATTTGGAATTTGAAAGTGCAATGAACGGAATCGTCGGACTTGAAGCTTCCCTTGCCCTCGGTATAACGTATTTGGTAAAGACAGGAAAAATGACAATTAGCGGTCTTATAGACAAAATGAGTACGTCCCCTAGCCGAATCATAAACATCGGCCGTGGAAATTTGGGCGTTGGAAGTCCTGCGGATATCGTCATATTTGATACTGAAAATGAATTTACGGTTGATGTAGATGCGTTTAAATCAAAAGGTAAAAATTCCCCATATGATGGCTTTAAGCTGTTTGGCGAAGTTAAAAAAACCATTACAAACGGAAAGGTAGTGTATAGCAAATGATAGATGTTTTAATTGAAAAAATCAAAAAGACAAACAACCCGACTGTTGTCGGACTTGACCCAAAACTTGACTATGTCCCTGATGAAATCAAAGCGGAAGCCTTCAATAAATACGGTGAAACTTTTAAAGGTGCGGCGGCTGCGATTTTTGAGTTTAATACGATTTTAATCGATTCACTATGTGACATTGTCCCTGCCGTAAAGCCTCAATCCGCTTATTATGAAATGTACGGTTTGGAAGGCTTAGAATGCCTTCATAAAACTATCGAATATGCAAAAGAGAAAAACATGTACGTTTTATTAGATGCTAAACGTGGCGATATCGGCGCAACTTCTGAAGCGTACGCAAAGGCGTATCTCGGTGAAACTCAAATCGGTTCAAAAAGCCTTTCGGCTTTCGGTGCGGATTGTGTTACCGTTAACCCATATCTTGGCACGGACGGCGTAAAGCCGTTTGTTGACCAATGCACTAAACATAAAAAAGGCATATTTGTTCTTGTAAAAACGTCGAACAAATCGTCAGGCGAACTACAAGATTTAGAGGTTGATGGAAAGGCGATTTATGAACATGTAGCGGAACTGGTTAACACTTGGGGTGGCGATTTAATTGGTAAATATGGCTATAGTAGCGTTGGAGCAGTTGTCGGCGCAACGTATCCAAACCAAGCTGAAACCCTGCGAAAGGCTATGCCAAAAACTTACTTCTTAGTTCCGGGTTATGGCGCTCAAGGCGGAACGGCTAAGGACGTCGCAAAAAGCTTTAATATTGACGGCTTAGGTGCAATCGTAAACGCCTCACGTTCAATTATGTGTGCATATCAGCGTAATGGTGGGTCTTTAGGCGAGGCGGCGAGAACAGAAGCTATACGCATGCGTGACGATATATTGTCGGCATTATAAATTTTAGGGGGGACATAAATGCTTTGTGAACTTGTAAAAAAATCTCAAATTACGCCCAGCGTGTACGACTTTACGGTAGACAGTGCCGAAATGGCAAAAGATGCGACGGCGGGTCAGTTTTTGCACGTGCTATGTGGTGGAAAGTCGTATCTTAGGCGTCCAATAAGTATTTGCGACGTTATAAACAACCGTTTTGTACGCTTTATATTTGAAGTTCGTGGCGAAGGAACGGCTGAACTTGCAAAGGCGAAAATCGGTGATAAGCTTGACATTCTTGGTGCTTTAGGGCATGGATTCGACATTAGTGATGTTGGCGATGGTGCGGTTTTGCTTATCGGTGGCGGAATAGGCGTTTTTCCATTACTTAAATTAGCAAAGGATTTGGGCGGAAACGCCACCGCTGTTTTAGGATATCGTGATAAAAGTTCGGTCATGCTGGCGGAAGAATTTTCAAGGAGCTGTAAAAACGTTTTCGTTGCCACTGATGACGGAAGTTGTGGATTTCACGGTTACGTTACAGAGCTAATGGAAAACATAATTCGAACAAACAAAGTCACTATGGTCTATACTTGTGGTCCAAAACCAATGATGAAAATTGTTGCGGATATTGCAAATAAAAACGACATAAAGGCACAGGTTTCAATGGAAGAACGAATGGGTTGTGGCGTTGGCGCATGTGTGACATGCACATGCAACGTGTCAGGCGAAAAAAAGCGAGTGTGCAAAGACGGCCCTGTATTCTATGCATCGGAGGTGGAGTTTGATGGCTAATATGAAAGTTAATATTGCCGGTGTGGAATGGAAAAATCCAGTAACCACGGCGTCAGGCACTTTTGGGTTTGGACGTGAATATAATGATTATTTCAGTCTTTCTGAACTTGGTGCGGTGTGCCTAAAAGCCTTATCTGCTATTCCTCGAAAAGGAAACGAGTCTCCGAGGATTGCAGAAACCCCATATGGAATGTTAAATAGTGTAGGACTTCAAAACCCGGGTGCGGAAAGCTTTTTAAAGAATGAACTTGAATGGCTTCGAACATTTGACACTAATTTAATAGCAAATTTAGCCGGTAGCACGGTTCAAGATTATATCGATGTTGCCGAAATTTTAGGTAATAATGTCGATATGTTTGAACTTAATATTTCGTGTCCAAACGTAAAAAGTGGCGGAATGGCTTTTGGCACGGATGCGAAAATGGTTGAAGATATCACAAAGAGGGTTAAGGCGGTGTCAAAAGTTCCGCTTATCGTTAAGCTTTCGCCAAACGTTACTGATATTTCAGAAATGGCTCGTGCGGCGGAGTCGGGCGGTGCAGACGCTGTTTCACTTATTAACACCCTGTATGGCATGCGTATCGATATCGATAAAAAGCGACCTATTCTTAATAATAACATGGGCGGTTTATCGGGGCCGGCTGTTAAGCCTGTTGCCGTTAGAATGGTCTACCAGGTTCGGCAGGCGATTAAGATTCCAATTATAGGAATGGGCGGAATCTCTAACGGTTCGGACGCTATTGAATTCATGCTAGCCGGTGCGAACGCTGTCGCCGTAGGCACGGCGGGATTTTTAGACCCATATGCGTGGGTAAAGGTTCGAGATGAGATTCATGAATATTTAGAAAAAAATAACATATCAGACGTAAACGATATCGTTGGCGCCGTGACACTTAACTAACAATATAACAATATAACAATATAACAGATAGGAGAATTTTAAAATGACAAACGAGAATATTATTGAAATGTTAAAAGAGGCTGATGTGCTTTTAGAGGGTCACTTTTTATTAACTTCTGGAAGACATAGCGACAAATATATGCAGTGTGCAAAGATTTTTCAAAACGCAAAATATAGTGAACCTCTTTGCGGAGAGCTTGTAGAAAAATACAAAAATGACAATGTAGAGGTTGTTATTGGTCCTGCTATCGGTGCAATCCAAATGGCGTATGAAGTTGGAAAACAGCTTGGCGTTAGAAATATATTTGCAGAGCGTGACGAAAACGGAAAAATGACTTTAAGACGTGGCTTTACTATTGAAAAGGGTGAGCGTGTTCTTATCGTTGAAGACGTTGTTACCACTGGCGGAAGCGTAAAAGAAGTTGTTGAACTTGTAAAAAATCAAGGCGGAAACATTGTTGGAATCGGCTCTATTGTCGATAGAACAGGCGGAAAAATTGACTTTGGCGTTCCATATAAAAGTGCATTTTCGATGGATATCACATCATATGAACCTGAAGAATGCCCGATATGCAAAACCGCTGAACCTTTAGTAAAACCTGGTAGCAGAAAAGCTAAATAATATGGAAGAACAGAAAAGAAATAAAGATAAAATCCCGAAGAATAATGAAAATTCACATGGTGGGCATCGTGGAAGGCTAGATGAAAAGTCAAAAGAAATGGGGCTTAAAAACTTACCTGAGCATGAACAGCTTGAAAAGATTTTGTTTGTTGCCGTACCACGAGGGAACACAAATGAGATGGCACATGAACTTTTACAAAAGTTTGGATCGCTGTATGGTGTGTTTATTGCGGAGGTTTCAGAGCTTGTAAAGGTAAAAGGTGTAGGTGTGAGAGTGGCAGAATATCTGCATGATATGTTAGAAGTCGTTGGAATTTTAGAACGTTCAAAAATTTTTACAGGTGATAAAGGGCGAGTTATTTTAGATAGCGACGAAAAAGTCGCAAAATATGTAAAAAGCCTGTATTATGATGTGATTGTAGAAACATTTTATATGATAAGTCTAAATACGGCGAAGCAGGTAATAAAGTTTGATAAGGTTTCAGAGGGTACAATTTATCAAACCGATGTCTATGCACGGCGAGTGTCAAAAATAGCATTAATGAACGAGGCACACATGGTAATCCTTGCACATAATCACCCGGGACAAACCATGACGGCGACAATGTCGGACATAGACACAACCCAAGCAATAATACGAGCTTTAAAGGCACTTGAGATTTCCGTGTATGACCATTTAATAGTCTCAGGAGATGCAAGTATAAGTTTTAGAGATATGTGTATATTATAAATTTAAAAATTGACTTTGACCATGTATTGTCCACGGCTTTTTAAAAAAATATCCGAAACAACGATTTTTCAATTCTGGAAGAACTGTTAAAAGCTATGTTGACGGGGTTAAGAAACTTCATGAAAACGGCGTATGCGAATGGTTCCGAATTGGGCAATGGCACGGAATTATATGACGATGGACAGCAATATGAAAGAAAAAATTTTAAAATATCAACATGATGTTTAGATATAATTAACAAAAAGTTTTTAGTTT
This sequence comes from Oscillospiraceae bacterium, assembly GCA_036658075.1. GTDB lineage: Bacteria > Bacillota > Clostridia > Monoglobales > Monoglobaceae > JAVXFE01. The sequence continues at coordinate 3,668 of JAVXFE010000068.1, read as the reverse complement.
GTTAACATCAAGCACCGCAATTGTGTTGACAGTTGCGGTGTTTTTTGGTATAATTTAATAAATATATTGATGAGGAGGCTATAAATTATGCGAACGGATTTTTCTGAAGTTACACCTGAAATTTTGGATCTTAGCGAATTGTGCAAAAATAACAGTTCGATTGACCCTGACTTATATGCAAAATATGAAGTGAAACGTGGGCTTAGAGATTTAAACGGAAAAGGAGTTTTGGCGGGATTAACTGAGGTTTCAGAGATACAGTCCACAATTGTCAAAGACGGCGTTGAAACCCCATGTGAAGGTAAGTTATACTACCGTGGCTATGATGTTGAAAAATTGGTTGAAGGCTTTGCAACAAAACGTAGATTCGGATTTGAAGAAACCGCATATTTATTATTATTCGGAAGCCTTCCAAACGAAGAGGAATTTAAAAAGTTTACTGATATTTTGGCGTATTATCGAAGTCTTCCTACACACTTTGTGCGTGATATTATTTTAAAGGCACCAAGTGAAGATATGATGAATACCCTTGCACGTAGCGTTCTTACGCTATATTCGTACGACACAAAGGCTAATGATACTTCGATTCCAAACGTGCTTAGACAGTGCTTACAGCTTATTGCTCTCTTCCCTGTTTTGGCAGTGTATGGCTATAATGCGTACAATCATTATCATGAGATGGAAAGCCTTTTTATTCACCAGCCTAAGCCTGAATTTTCTACTGCAGAGAATATTTTGCACCTTTTACGACCTGATGGAAAGTTTACAGAGCTAGAAGCACAAATTTTGGACGTTGCACTTGTATTGCATGCTGAACACGGTGGCGGTAACAATTCGACCTTTACCACTCATGTTGTATCGTCTTCCGGAACGGATACTTATTCGGTTGTTGCGGCATCTCTTGGGTCATTAAAGGGTCCAAAACATGGTGGTGCAAACATAAAGGTTATGAAAATGTTTGAGGACATGAAAGAGAATATAAAGGATTGGACAAGTGAGGCGGAAGTTACGGCGTACCTTGAGGCACTGCTTGCAGGTGAGGCGTTTGACCATGCTGGACTTATATATGGCATGGGACATGCTGTTTATTCGCTCTCTGACCCTCGTGCAAACGTCTTTAAAGGCTTTGTGAAAGATCTTTCTGAAGAGAAGGGTTTAATGGATGAATTTGCTCTATATTCGCTTGTTGAAAAGCTTGCACCGCAAGTCATAGGAGATAAACGCAAAATCTACAAGGGCGTTAGTGCAAACGTAGATTTTTATAGTGGGTTTGTTTATCATATGCTTGGACTCCCGGGTGAACTTTTTACACCGATTTTTGCCATTGCAAGGATTGCGGGATGGAGTGCGCATAGACTTGAAGAACTTATAAATGCAGGGAAAATTATCAGACCGGCATATAAATCAGTGATTGAGCGTGCGGAGTATAAAGAAATGGAAGATAGATAAGGATAAAATTATCGTAAAATTGTAATTAAAACCCCTAGACAAATGAGATTTGTTTGGGGATTTTAAACGCAATGAAAGAAAATGAAAGAAAATGAAAGAAATTTGAGAAAAAATGAATTTTTTTCAAAAAAGGTATTGACAAACAACAGAAAAAGTATTATACTATATAAGTTGGTCGAAACTGACGGGAGACTTTTGTTCACGGTTAAAATGCGTTGAAAACGTCATTAATCGCTAAAAAATACTTTTTTAAAAATATTTCAAAAAAGGTATTGACAAATCTTCTAAGCACTGTTATAATAACAAAGTCGCTTATACGAGCGGGTGTAGTTCAATGGTAGAATCTCAGCCTTCCAAGCTGATTGCGTGGGTTCGATCCCCATCACCCGCTCCATTAAAACTATGGTTAGTCACAGACGGAATCATACAAGCGCCTGTAGCTCAGCTGGATAGAGCAACTGCCTTCTAAGCAGTAGGCCAAGGGTTCAAGTCCCCTCAGGCGCACCAGTATTATTGCATTTGGTGGGTATAGCTCAGTTGGTTAGAGCGCTAGTTTGTGGCACTAGAGGTCGAGGGTTCGATTCCCTCTATCCACCCCACTTTTTATAATGGGCTGTCGTCAAGCGGTAAGACACAGCACTTTGACTGCTGCATTCGTAGGTTCGAATCCTGCCAGCCCAGCCAGATTTTTATTGGCAAAGCGCCATCGTAACATGCTTTAATTTTTAGAAAACATATATGACTCATTAGCTCAGTCGGTAGAGCACTTGACTTTTAATCAAGTTGTCCGGGGTTCGAATCTCCGATGGGTCACCAGTAAAAGCCTCTAACCATAACGGTTAGAGGTTTTTTTGTGGCGTTAGATCGCCGTTAAAAAGGGGGCGTGGAGCAACGCAGAACAGAATGCGGTCGATACAATACTCAACAACACTTTCGACGCTGTACGCACCAATATCAGTGCAGGACATGGCAATACTGTTGACATTAACGGTGGTGGTATCACTGTCAAAGGCTCTCTTAGCTCTAACAAAGAGGACAGCGTAAGGCTTACGAGCAATTGTATAGCTTTAGTCACAGAAGACGGTCAAAAAATCTCCACAGCGATTACGCCGTACGGTGTTTTTGCAAAAATGCTGGTAGGCGAAATGCTAATTGGAAAATCGCTCCAAATTCAATGCACAAATGAAAACGGAGCCACCCAATTTTTCACTTTTAATGAGCAGGGGGCAAAATTCCACAACACAGGGGTTAAAATCAGCTCTGATAACGAGGGTAGCGGCAACGGAATCACTCTTGGGACTTCCAAAAACGAGGGACTTATTATCACAAGAAATACAGGAAGTAAAGAGAATCCCCGTAAGAAGTTCCGTGTTAAAATGAACGCTGATGAGGGAATTGTCTTTCAAAAAGGGAGCGATGATGGAACTTGGAGTGAAGACGACAAGCCCGTTGAAATCGAGGCTAACGGTAATGCAAAATTTAACGGAACTGTTCGTGTAAAAGAGCTTTATATCCGAGATAGCAATGTCGAACAGATAATAAACGGTGCAAGAACGGATAACACCGACAAAATCAACGGCGGAGTGATATGCGGAAACGGTTTAGAAGCCAGAGATAAATATGGCAATCTGCGGTTTTCCGTGGACGGAAACACTGGAAATCTCACAACAGAAGGAAATATCATGACAAATGGTACGATTTATGGTAGTGAGATCATCGGCTCTAGCAAGGAAGATCTCGCATCCCGCATAGATAAAGTTTTTACTGTATCTAACAATAATTTTTTTGGTGTTTTTCAAGATAAAGGTGGCGAGAGAAAGCAAGGTGCAGCTCTTACTATAATGGATGAAGGAAATTGTGTATTGCTTTTAGGTCAGGGTACCGAATCTAGCAGTGCAGGATATGACACCGTAGACATAAAAACTGGTCAATTTTTAATAAATAAGACTGCAAATGGCACATTTGTAGGGCTAAATCAAGGCACACCCGATCAACCTTCGATACAGTTTAATTCGCCAGACAATGGCGTTACACATGCGGGATATACCATATTAAATGGGGCAATGGTCTGTGTATATAAAGACGGCGATTATCAAGAGATTGCTACCAAAAAAGATGTTGTGGGTATGATAAATAAAGAGATCAAGAAAGAAATGGAAAATCACATAAAATTATATCATTCTACTCCTTAGTGTAAAATAATAATTGGCAAAAAAACA
>JAVXFE010000067.1:0-9237 GCA_036658075.1 Oscillospiraceae bacterium | reverse complement strand
TATTGCCGAAATTGGCAAAAATGTAGCACGACCGAGTTTGCGTTCTTTTAGATAATTTATTGCCGTCTTTGCATCGGATTCATTTTGGGTTACTACATTTTGGCTTGCGGCACCGAGTGCAGTTTCGATAGCCGTTATGTATGTTTTGTCGGTTGTGATTAGCTGTGATAATGGACCGTGAATGTTTGCGTTTTTGATATTTCCGCTTTTATAGGCAGTCATTACACATTTTACACCTTTTGCAAAACCTTCAAATCCATTTTCCATGTCAATTAACATTTTCCGTTTTGAACTGTCTTGACTGAGCTTTAACGAAAGATTGTTTTTTTCGGTTAAGCTGTTTTGGTATCTTTCACTTTTTTCAGCATGAATATTTTTTGCATTTAAAATTTTCTCTTTTAATGCCGAACCTGCCTTTTCGTTTTGCGAAAGGTTTTCTTTTAATGTCTCGCATTGCATCGATAAAGTATCGAAGTTTGTACTTTTATCGTGAAGTTCACGGTTTATGGTGTCATGGCGTGAAGTGAAATTTTCTAAAAGGACTTTAGAATTTTCAATATTCCCTTTTAAGGTGTTAATCTTTGAGGTTTTTATGATTATCTCAGAGCGGAGATTTTCAACCTCGCTACTTTTTTCACTCGCTTGACTTCCTGCCATTCGAGAAGTTTCACCAAGTTCTAAAAGGCTAGCATCGATTGCTGAATTTTGCGACCGAAGAGTTTCAAGCTCTGCTTTGTTTTTAATTATGTTATCGTCAAGATTTTTTATTGAAAGGTTGTTATTTTCAAGTTCTGTTTTTAGCCTTTCGACATTCTCGTTATTATGGGAAATATCGCTAAGCATAATGTTGATTTTATTATTTAATTCATGTACTAAATCTGAAATTTCTCTATCCGCAATTCGACAGCCTTCCATATCGTCATCGTATTTTTCAAGTTCATCATACATGGAGGCTATGGAAACTTCAGATTGTTCAATTTCACTTTTTATGGAATTAACCTGTGATTCTAATATGTCAATTTCAGAATCGACACCACCAAGCTCTGATTTGATTTTGTCAATTGACATTATTGAAACGGTTATGTCAAGACCTTTGAGTTCATCACGGAGGTTTAAATACGATTTCGCCTTTTCAGACTGTCGTTTTAATGGTTCAATTTGAACCTCCAATTCTCCTAATATATCAGTTACACGTGTTAAGTTTTCTGTCGTTTGTGAAAGCTTTCGTTCAGCTTCATTTTTGCGGTATTTGTATTTTGAAATACCGGCAGCTTCTTCAAAAATTTGTCGTCTATCCTCTGATTTTGAACTGAGAATATTATCAATTTTTCCTTGACCTATGATAGAATAGCCGTCACGCCCCAGCCCTGTATCCATGAATAATTCATGGATATCTTTAAGACGGCATTGAGTTTTGTTAATCGAATATTCGCTGTCACCGTTTCGATAAACACGACGAGTAACCTTGACTTCAGGGAAGTCAAGGTTAAAATATTCATCGGAATTATCAAGTGTCAGAGTGACTTCTGCAAACCCTAAAGCCTTACGTGTTTGGGTTCCTGCAAAGATTACATCTTCCATTTTGCTGCCACGAAGGGATTTGACGCTTTGTTCACCCATAACCCATTTTATAGCATCAGAAATATTGCTCTTTCCTGAGCCGTTTGGACCAACAATTGCAGTGATTCCGGAATTAAAATCCAAATAAATTTTATCGGCAAAGGATTTAAACCCTTGCATTTCTATATTTTTTAGATGCATAATTTTGCTCCAATACAAATATCTTATCAATGTTAAATTATAGCACACAAAGTCCGAATTGTCACGTAATTTTTAAAATTTACCTGAATTTTATTCTTTTTAAAGCTTTTTAGAATTTCGAGAGAAAAAACTGTAATTGGTGTTAACGGCAAAACCGCCACTAAGATTAGTGGCGGCAGAGTATTAAGTTCTTTTATTTGCTTTTATAACTTTAAGTCTCGAAAATTCTTCACGTTCTTTTTCTTCAAGGGCGTTTTGAATGTTTTTAGTTTCTGCAATATAGCGTGGAATCATGATATTTTTCAAGGCATTTGCACGCTTTTGAGTCTTTTTTATGCTATCGGCAAGTCGAAAAACCGAATTTTCAATCTGGGCTAACTTTTTGGTTAAAAGTTTAACATTATTAAACTTTTCCCAGGCTTCATCAAGTGAAGAGGTGGTTTTTCTAAGTCCATAAGTCGGCAGTTTTGATGGAGTATCCATGCATACAATTGGAATTTCAACGCCCATAACGCTCCGAAACTTTACTTCTACAGAATTCTCAATATCAATAGAAAGCCCCACCTTTTCAACGTCATCAACGCCGATATCTAGATTTGCTTGTTGTAGTGCTGAATAGGCGGCTTTAAATGTTGTTTCAATCTCATTTTGGATTTGCTTTGCCACATCAATAAGCTCCATCATTTCACGGATTAAAATGTTTCTCTTTTTATCAAGAAGTCCATAACCCGTTTGGGATAAAGCGAGTGTGTTTTTTGCAATAATCAAGTTTCCTTTTGTTGGAACCATACCCATGTAAGCCCCTCCTATCTAGCGAAAATTCAGTGGATTTTAATATTTTAAATCAAGTGTTTCAGGTGAAATTCTGTCTAATTCTTCTTTAGGTAAAATCCTTAAAAGTTCCCACGCAATTTCGATTGTGCGTTTTATTTCACGGTTTTCAGTTCTGCCTTGACCTACAAAAGTTTTTTCAAGGGCGAGACCAAATTTCATGTACAACTTGTCAATATCTGTTAATTCATCTTCGCCAATAACCGAGGCTAATGCACGAATGTCTTGAACTTTAGCGTATGATGAAAACAACTGGTTGCTAACTTCGGGGTGGTCGGCAGTGGTATATTTGTCGCCGATTCCATCCTTCATTAATCTTGACAAAGAGGGTAAAATCGAAATAGGCGGATAAATTCCTTTTTGTGAAAGAACTCGGTCTAAAACTATTTGACCTTCTGTAATATACCCTGTTAAATCAGGGATAGGATGAGTAATATCATCATTTGGCATGGTCAATATCGGAATCTGCGTAATAGAGCCTTTGCTGGTTTTTATCATACCCGCTCTTTCATAAAGCGACGCTAAATCGCTGTATAAATAACCAGGATAACCCTTCCTTGAAGGAATTTCTTGCTTAGATGATGAAATTTCACGGAGTGCTTCACAATACGACGTTATGTCGGTTAAAATAACCAAAACATGCATGTCGTGTTCGAAAGCTAAATATTCCGCACAGGTCAAGGCACAACGAGGGGTTAAAGTTCTTTCAACAACAGGGTCTGAGGAGGTGTTTATAAACATTACACTTCTTCCAATAGCACCGGTCTGTTCAAAAGCGGAAGTGAAATATTTTGCTACGTCGTGTTTTACGCCCATCGCACCAAAAACAATAGCAAATTTTTCGCCTGCATCTTCGGCAATTTTGGCCTGGGTGGCGATTTGAACTGCTAAATTATCATGAGGCATTCCGTTTCCGGAAAAAATAGGCAACTTTTGCCCTTTTATAAGAGTGGTGAGTCCGTCAATGGCGGAAATTCCGGTTTGTATAAACGATCGTGGATATTCACGAGCAACGGGGTTCATGGGCTTTCCGTTTATATCCATTGACTTTTCAGAATAGACAGGACCAAGCCCATCAATGGGCGTACCAACGCCGTTAAAAGTTCGACCTAAAATTTCAGGAGAAACAGGGATGGTAAGAGGCTTACCTGTAAGGCGTGTGCGGGTGTTTGAAAGGGAAATTCCGTGGGTTCCTTCAAAGACTTGAACCACCGCATATTCTTCATTTAGTTCAATAATTCGCCCAATTCGACTTTCGCCGCCATCTATGTTAATGTCAACAATTTCATCGTATTTGGCACCTTTTATGCCTTCGATAATAACCAAAGACCCACTGAGGTCGCTTAGGCCCATATATTGTAGTGACATGTGCATCATTCCTTTCATAGCCACGGATTAAAATTTAAGGTTATCAATCTCTTTTATGATTTCGTCAAACTTTTCCAAATGGTCATTTTCTATGTCATACTTCATTTTTATAACCGTGTTTAATATTCCGTTACTTTGAATTTGTGATAGCGGAATAGCTTCATTTATCACTAAATCATGGCATTTCTCGTATAGATGAAGGATAACTTTAAGCATTTTAAACTGTTTATCGAGAGGTACAAAAGTATCTGTAGCGTTATAGGCGTTTTGCTGTAAAAATCCAGTACGTATAACACGTGCGATTTCTAAGGTTAAACGTTGGTCTTCAGGCAAAACGTCCGCACCGATAAGCTTTACGATATCCATAAGCGAACTTTCCTCTTGTAAAATTTGGATAGCGAAAGCACGTGCGGGAATAAACTCTTCTCCAACGTTTTCGTTATACCAGTTCGCTAAATCGTCAATATATTCACTATAACTTGTAAGCCAGTTAACCGCAGGATAGTGACGTGCATAGGCTAAATCCTTGTCTAGGCCCCAGAAACAGCGAATAAAACGTTTTGTGTTTTGGGTTACAGGCTCTGAAAAATCTCCGCCTTGCGGTGATACTGCACCAATAATGGTGACGCTACCTTCATTTTCATTTAAAGTTTCTACATAGCCGGCACGTTCATAGAATTCTGAAAGTCGTGATGGCAAATATGCAGGGAAGCCTTCTTCGGCAGGCATTTCTTCAAGCCTTCCTGAAATTTCACGGAGGGCTTCAGCCCAGCGTGAGGTAGAATCTGCCATGATTGCCACGTGATATCCCATATCACGATAATATTCAGCAAGCGTTACGCCGGTGTATATAGAGGCTTCACGTGCGGCAACGGGCATGTTTGAAGTGTTTGCAATCAAAAGGGTTCGATTCATAAGAGGCTGTCCTGATTTTGGGTCGATAAGCCCGGTAAAGTCCTCTAAAACTTGTGTCATTTCATTTCCACGTTCGCCACAGCCGATATAGATAATTATGTCCGCATCTGACCATTTTGCCAGTTGATGTTGAGTCATGGTCTTGCCTGTTCCAAAACCTCCCGGAATTGCTGCTGTTCCGCCTTTTGCAAGGGGAAATAAAATATCGATTATTCTCTGCCCCGTGATAAGCGGCTTTGAAATAGGCTCACGAGTTTTGTATGGTCGAGGGGTTCGAATTGGCCAACGTTGAAGGAGTTTGATTTCTGTTATTTTTCCATTTGGCATTTTTACCTTTGCGATAACATCCTCACAAGTATAACTCCCAGATGGGACAATGCTTTCAATAGTTCCTGAAACATTCACAGGTATCATGATTTTGTGTTTTACAAGGGTGGTTTCGTCTGTTTCTGCAATAATTGTGCATGACGAAACCGTGTCGCCAACGCTTGCTAAAACTGTGACGTCCCATTTTTTCGTCATATCCACAGCGTCCGGTCTAAGCCCACGTGATATAAACGCCCCGGATATTTTGTTAATTGAACGCAAAGGACGTTCGATACCATCAAAAATATTTCCAATAAGCCCGGGACCCAGCGTAACCGACATTGGTTCTCCTGTAGGAACAACGGGTTCGCCCAATTGTATTCCTGAAGTTTCTTCATAAACTTGAATTATGGTAGAATCGCCATGGACGGCAATAACTTCACCAATTAAACTATCGTTTCCCACATACACCATTTCAAGCATTTTAAACCATGGTGCATCTTTTACGGTCACAACAGGGCCGTTAATTCCGTATATTTTAGCTAAAAGATTGGGCATTTTGTGTCACCTCTATTCAATAATAAGTCCGCCGTTTTCGTAAAAGATTTTTTTCTGTTCCTCAATTTTATCTTTAAATGTGCAGTCGGCAAACAGTTTAAGCTGTTGATTTTCTAAAGTGAAACCTCCAACGAATTCAGTATCGTCGGTAGTTTTAAATTCAACATTTTTGAGTGTACAGAGTTTTTTTATAATATACAAGTCCGCTGTCATAACTGTACAAACGGTGGTTCCGTCTGAAAAATCTTTAGAATATTTAGCGAACTCCGCTGAAATATAATTTTCGTATTTATCAGATTTTACAAATTCACGAATGTTTTTTGTTACTTCAGTGAAAATTTCGTTAAAAAAGCGAGTTCGATTTTCAATCATGGACGCATTAAGCTCGTTTTGCCGTGAGGAAATGGTCATTCTTTGTTCAGCCATAAGCTTGAATTTTGCTATTTTAACTCTATGTTTGCATGTAGCCATAATATTTGCCTTTTCATCGGACAAACGTTTTTTGCGGTCGTTTTCAAGGTCTGATATAAGAGTTTGTCTTGTTTTGTTAGCTTCGGTTAATAGGCTTTCTGAAAATCGTGTTAGGGCATCAGTTGCCATAAAATCACCTCCAAGGATGTTTAAAATTAAATGTAGAAAAGTGCATTTTGCGGTTTATAAATCATTTTAAAGCTTTAAACCGATTGCATCTTTTACATAGTTTAAGATATAATCGTCGGGACGGCTTGAACCGTGTCGGTCGGGAAGTTCAACGATAAGAGGTAACTTATTGTTGATTTTTTGCTCCTCGATGTACGACGGTGCTAGGTTTATAAGTTTTTCGGTGATTAATAGAACGGCAATGGTCTTGTCGCTTAAAACCTTATCAAAGGCAGCTTTAAATTCATCTATTTCATGGACAACCACGCCTTCAACTCCTGCTAAACGCATTCCAAGCTGAGTATCAATATTGTCGCTAAGTAGAAAATACTTCATGAAAGTCACCGTCCTTTTTGTGCGTTTAAGATTTTATTGGAACAATATAAGTAATGATATAATTAGACCATACAAAGCTATACCTTCAGCAAGTGCAACAAAAATCAAAGATTTACCCATGATTTTCGGGTCTTCTGAAATCGCACCAAGTGCGGCAGAAGCTGATGACGCAACGGCGATTCCGGCACCGATACACGCAAGGCCGGTGGATAAAGCGGCACCTAAAAATTTCATTCCATCAACGTTAGAGGCGGCAGCTGCTGTTCCTTCAGCAAATACCGATGTGTTTCCTGTCCACATGCATATGGTGAGAACTGATAAAATGCTAAAGAAAGATAAAAGGTTAACTGCGATAGCACCCTTCATTTTTCCGCCTTTAAGTTTAAAGCCGAAATGAGCAACCAAGGGTACAGCGATTGCTAAAGTTATAACTATAAAAATTGCTATTGTTTTAATCATTTTTTTACCTCCAAAAATTTATTATTTGAGACATTTATAAGTTTTAAAACATTTCTTATTTGTTTGTTGGTTTGAATTCACGCCCATCACCGCTATAAAAACGGCTAAACATCTCATAAAATCCAAGACGCAAAACTTGAATTCCGACGATTAAACCTTCAAGACCTATTACTAAAATGTTTCCGAATATTGCAACGGCGATTGAACTTCCGCCTTTAAGTTGTAGCATAAACATAACTACAACAGACATCATTCCTGCATGATTAAGGGCGAAAGCACCAACACGCAAAAACGAAACGGTGTTAGTAACAAAGCTTAAAACAATCTCAAAAAGCTCGAAAAACGCTTCAACTAAAAAACCGCCTTTTTCAGCAGGCATCCAGTCTTTCTTCTTTGAAACAAGCTTCCCGAGAGGCTCTTGTAAAAATATCATCACGAGCGATATTCCGATTAAGATTCCGGCAACCGTAAGCGGAGCGGAACTTCCGGAAATCATAGCAAGTGCGGAAACGATTACTAAAATATAAAAAAGCATGCCCGCAATTCCGTTTTGAGAAAATATAATTTTTTGCCAATTTTTTTGTTTTGCACCATTAATAATGTTAAATATCATACATACAAGAATGATAAAAACGCCGATTATTACGGCATAAATCAATGTGTTCATCATGGTTTGGCTATTTTCAAACGGTGTATACCAAAGCGGTCTGATTATTGCATGTGCGGATTCAAATCCAAACACCGAGCCATATACAAATCCAAAAAATGTTGATGAAAGCCCAAGCGGAAGAAGTAACTTTGCTAAAAATCCACCTTTGTGAAGTGCCATCATGAGAATTCCTATAGCCGCTAAAATCATACCATGTCCAACATCTCCAAACATTATGCCGAATAATATGGTGTAGATTATTCCTAAAAGGGGAGTCGGGTCAAGTTCGTTGTAATTTGGCACGCCATACATTTTTACAAATTCCTCAAAGGGTTTAAAGATTCTTAAATTCTTGAGTTTGGTGGGAGGTGTCAAGTGGCTTACGGTTTTTGGTTCGTTTACAATTATCGAAACATTTCGGTCGTTTTTGGCTTTTTCTGAAAGGTTTTGTGCCACATCATCACTAACCCAGCCTGTGATATAAAACGTGTTTTTTGTATGCGGCGAATATTTTTTTATATTATGTAAGCAATAATAGTATTTTATGCACGCATATGCTTTTATTAACTCGTCTTTTTTTGCTGTTATAACCTCATTTATTTTTTCTGTAAGTTTTGAAATCTCTAACTTGTCGGCGGCGTTACGTGCCGAAATGTTTGCAATAATTTCAGCAGGTGTTCCGTCTTCTGAACCGTCAATCATGACTCGCTCAAAATAGAGCGTAGAAAAAACATGGTCGACCTTTTTTGAGGTTTCATGAGAAGTGAAATAAAAACCCCAAACATAATCTGAATCCGTGGTCATTACCGCAAAATAAGTAGGCAAATCCCTAAGGTATGTTTCAAGCTTTTCATAACTGGTAATTGGAAGTCGACCAAATCGAAACTTCAAATACTTCATATGCACAAGGTCGCCGATATGCACGTTTGCGTTTACGATAGGCGAAAGCGTATCTTCGATAAGCTGCGAATGTCCAATGTCTGCCTGTAAAACTTCGAGGCGATTTTTTAATGAATGAATTTCAGTATCAAAATCGTCAATGGCTTTTGAAAGGTCGTCACAGTTAAAATTTTCACGGTGCATTTTTATGTTAGCATAGTCAATATTGGCATAATCGAAAACTTCAGTGAAGTGCTTTAAGACTTTTTCGTATGGGTTTATATCAGTTGTAGGTAAAAACCCGGGAGTGCTTTTTAAAGCGGTTAAAGGATTTTCGAGTTCGATTTCTGTGTCCATGATATAATCAGAAACAATCTGATCGTAACTGTCACGTTGACCGACGATATTGACAAATTTCATCTTTGTAATCATGTTTTCATCTCCTCTCCGCTAAAGCCAATAAGGTATTTTCGTATTTCATCGGGTGTAAGGCTGTATCGTATTCCTTCAATAATAGCCACGATGTTTTTAATCTC